>JBCCHL010000174.1:0-9122 GCA_039028775.1 Pseudomonadota bacterium
CCTTTGCGCGCAGGCACCCAGTGGTTGAGGGCTCCAGGTGTTTAGGTCCTTTGTTGGCATGTATTTGTAGGCTAGACGACTTCTAGCGTGTCTGGGGCGAGGGACTGTAAGGTGTGGCTGCAATGCGACCGGTGCGGCCGGGAGTAGCTTTGTACAGGGCCGTTCAGATTAACTGTATATATTTACAGTATCAAGTCTTTTCGCCAGCGACTGCTAATTGGCGCCCTGGGTTAGCAGATGTAGAGCACGCCTGGTGAATAGTCTGGTGGGCTGGCCAGAAGATTGCTGAGGACGAACCAAAAAAGACCGGCACGAGGCCGGTCCTGTAAAAGTTATTGAATAGGGTCCGACGCCACTCTTGTACTGCGTCTTAAGCGTCCGGTTATTCGCCGCGACCGATCGCGTAGTGATGGAAACCCAGCTCCTTGAGAAAATCCGGTTCGTACAGGTTGCGTCCATCGAACACCACCGGATCCTTCAACTGTGTCTTCAGGGTCACAAAGTCCGGCGAGCGAAATTCGTTCCACTCCGTGATCACGATCAGGGCGTCCGCATCCATCAGGGTGTCTTCCCGGGTCGGGCAGATCGTCAGGCCGCTGTCGTCCTCACTCAGGGTGTCCGCAAAAATACGTCGCGCTTCGTCACTGGCTTCGGGATCATAGGCGCGCACTTTCGCACCGGCCGCGAGCAGCGCCTCGATGATCGTCACGCTCGGGGCTTCGCGCATATCGTCGGTGTTGGGCTTGAACGCCAGCCCCCACAACGAAAACGTCTTGCCAGCCACATCGTTCTTGTAATGCATCATCAGTTTTTCGAACAGCACCCGCTTCTGCATAGCGTTGACCGACTCGACGCTCTTCATGATCTGCGCGTCATAACCCGCTTCCGAAGCGGTGTGGATCAGCGCCTTGACATCCTTGGGAAAACAGGACCCACCGTATCCGGCGCCGGCATAGATAAAGTGATAGCCGATGCGTGGATCGGTACCGATACCGCGTCGCACCGCCTCCAAGTCCGCACCCAGCTTGTCCGCCAGATTGGCGATCTCATTCATCAGGCTGATGCGGGCGGCGAGCATCACGTTGGCGGCATACTTGGTGAGTTCCGCCGAGCGCAGATCCATATGCACAACCTTGTCGTGGTTGCGATTGAAAGGCGCGTACAACTGGTCCATGAGATTGCGCGCGCGCTCACTCTCGGCGCCGATGATAACCCGGTCGGGTTTCATAAAGTCACCGATCGCGGCGCCTTCTTTGAGAAATTCGGGATTCGACACGACGTCGAAGTTGAGCTTCACCCCACGCTCATCCAGCTGTTGCTGAATGGTCTTTTTCACCAGATCTGCGGTTCCGACGGGTACGGTCGACTTGTCGATGATGACCTTGTCGAACTCCATGTGCTGCCCGATGCTGGCAGCAACCGAAAGCACATACTGCAGGTCCGCAGACCCATCTTCGTCCGACGGTGTGCCCACCGCAATGAAGACGAGGTCGCCGTAGCGAACGCCTTCAGTGACGTCGTTGGTGAAATTTAGGCGCCCCGCGGCGATGTTGCTGCTGACCAGGCCTTCCAGGCCCGGCTCAAAAATTGGCACTTCGCCGCGCTTCAGCATTGCGACCTTGTCGGCATCGATGTCGACACAGAGTACGTCGTTGCCCATCTCCGCGAAGCAGGTGCCCGTCACGAGTCCTACGTATCCGGTACCAAATATCGAAAGCTTCATTCGAGTTCCTGTTATCAAATGATGGCGCCGCCATTCTACCTTATCGACCGGAAGTTCTGGGCGCGCAAATCGCGCCAGATGTAGAACCAGTGCGCATATCCGTTGCGCCATAGGAGGAAGTTACTTAGGCTGCATGGGTTTTCGACACTAGCGATGTCAATGTATGCCATACGACTATGATCTCTTTGTTATCGGCGCCGGATCCGGGGGCGTGCGCGCCAGCCGCATCGCCGCAGGCTACGGCGCCAGGGTCGCCGTGGCGGAGTCGACGTTCCTCGGTGGAACCTGCGTCAACGTAGGATGTGTGCCCAAAAAGCTGTTTGTGTACGGCTCGCATTTCCACGAGGAGTTCGGGGACGCCGCCGGATTCGGCTGGCAGGTCGATCAGGCCCGTTTCGACTGGCCGACGTTACGCGACAATAAGACCCGCGAGATAGAACGCTTGAACGGCATCTATGCCAATCTGCTGGACGGTGCCGGGGTCACGCTCTACGACGGCCATGCACGCTTTGTCGACCCGCATACCATCAACATCGCCGGCACGACGGTGACCGCGGAAAACGTCCTGATCGCCACCGGCGGGGCACCCAGCGTGCCGGATTTCCCGGGCCGCGAACACGTCATCACATCCAACGAAGCGTTCTACCTGGAACGTTTTCCTCAGCGTGCGCTGGTCGTTGGCGGGGGCTATATCGCGGTCGAGTTCGCCGGTATTTTTGCCGGCCTCGGCGCCGACACCAGCCTTTTGTACCGGGGCGAAAAATTTCTTCGCGGTTTCGATGATTCGATCCGCGACGTGGTGGCCGAAGAGCTGCCCAAGAAGGGTGTCGACCTCCGTTTCAACCATCGGGTTGCCGAGGTCAAAAAGACTGATGACGGGTGCTACGTCGCCGTGCTGGAGGAGGGTGAAGAACTGCACGCAGATGTCATCCTGTATGCAACCGGGCGCCATCCGAACACCGACGACCTCGGGCTGGACGTCGCGGGGGTCGAGTTGGGTGCGCGCGGCGAAGTGAAAGTTGATGCGCATTTTAAAACCAACGTTGAGCACATCTACGCACTCGGCGATGTGACCGATCGTGTGCAGCTGACACCGGTCGCCATCGAGGAGGGCATGTGCGTGGCGGAGAACTTGTTCGCCGATCTGCCGCCCCGCAGCATCGACTACGCCAATATTCCAACCGCGGTGTTCTGTCAGCCCAATATCGGCACGGTCGGCCTTACCGAGGCGCAGGCCAGCGCCAAGTTTGGCGGCGACCTCGACATCTATGAGACCGGTTTCAAGCCGATGAAACACACCTTGAGCGGCCGCGATGAGCGGACCTTCATGAAGATGATCGTGCGCCGTAGCGATGACGTGGTCCTCGGCGTACATATGGTCGGTCCGGATTCAGGCGAGATCATTCAGGGCATCGCCGTCGCGCTGGTGGCGGGAGCCACCAAAGCTCAATTCGATCGCACCATGGCGATCCACCCCACCGCCGCAGAAGAGTTTGTGACCATGCGGCAGAAGTCCCGGGAGGCCTGACATGCATCGCATAACACTCTCTCTTGCGTTGGCCGGCCTCATCGCCGTGTTGTCGACCATGGGCGCTCAAGCGACCAATGTGGTGCTGTTTCTGGGCGATGGCATGGGCATCAGCACCGTCACTGCGGCGCGGATATTTGCTGGTCAGGCCTTGGGCAAGACCGGCGAGGAACATCAACTGACATTCGATCAGTTTCCACATGTGGCCTTGGTAAAAACCTACAATACCGATGCCCAGGTACCCGATAGCGCCGGCACCATCACGGCCATATTGACCGGTCGCAAGACCCGTATGGGCGTGCTGGGCATCGGGCCTCAGGTCGAACGCGGCGATTGTGCGCAGGCGCTACGCGCACAACTGCCTTCTATTCTGCAACTGGCGGAGCAGGCCGGGTACGCCACCGGGATCGTCTCCACCACGCGCATCACCCACGCAACGCCCGCCGGTACCTACGCCCACTCGCCGGACCGCAACTGGGAGAGCGATGTGGACATGCCGGAAGCCGCCCGGGCGGAAGGGTGTACGGACATCGCGCAACAGATGATCGATATGCCCCACGGTGACGGCCTGGATGTGATCTTGGGAGGCGGCCGAGTGCAGTTTCTCCCCACGGACGTGTCCGACCCGGAGTACCCCCAGGTCCAGGGGCGACGGACCGATGGACGCAATCTCATCGAGGCATGGCTGGCGGCCCGCGACGGGCGCACATACGTTTGGAACAGCGCGCAGTTTGAGGCACTGCGACCCCGTGCCGGTAGCCAGTTCATGGGCTTGTTTGAACCCTCGCATATGAAGTATGACGCGGATCGCGACAAAGACACCGCCGGCGAACCTTCGATCGCCGCGATGACCCGCTTTGCCATCGAGCAGTTGCGCCACAACGATCAGGGTTTCTTTCTCCTGGTGGAAGGCGGGCGCATCGATCACGGGCATCACGCCAGCAATGCGTATCGCGCGTTGGCCGACACCGTGGCCATGGATGCAGCGGTGGGCGTCGCCACGGAACTGCTTGATCTCGACAATTCCTTGATCCTGGTGACCGCCGACCACAGCCACACGCTCACCATCAGTGGGTATCCACCCCGGGGTAACCCCATTCTTGGCAAAGTGCCGCTATATGAGCAGTTGCGCAAGGCTGACACCAAACCCTATACCACGCTCAGCTACGCCAACGGCCCGGGCTATGTGGCGACCCGTCCGGATCTCACCGGCACGGATACAACCGCACCCAGCTACCTGCAGTTGGGTACGGTGCCGTTGGTGTCAGAGACCCACGGCGGAGAGGATGTGGCTGCCTTTGCCACCGGCTTGCACGCTGACAAAGTGCGTGGGGTGATGGAACAAAATGTGCTATTCGAGGCGATGAGTAGTGCACTTTTTGACCAGAATCCAAAAGAATAAATATATAAATAACAATAACCTATGGGCTTAACTTGAGATGCAGTATTTCGAAGCTTTCCTGAACACCCTAGATGCCTGGTTGGGATCCTCGTTCTATTTTCCGTTCCTGCTGGTCGGGGCGGGCATCTTCTTCACGCTGTATCTCGGATTCCCGCAGATCCGCTACTTCCGCCACGCCTGGCAAGTATTGCGCGGCAAGCACAGCAGCGCCGACGACCCTGGCGACACCACCCATTTCCAGGCGCTGTCGACCGCGCTGTCGGGGACCGTCGGCACGGGTAATATCGGGGGTGTGGCCCTCGCGATATATCTGGGTGGTCCGGCCGCTCTGTTCTGGATGTGGGTCACCGCCTTCTTCGGCATGACCACCAAGTTTGTGGAGGTCAGCGTCAGCCACAAGTACCGGCGCAAAGATGACAACGGCCAGATGGTCGGCGGCCCGATGCTGTACATGGAACATGGGCTGGGCCTGAAGTGGCTGGCGGTATTCTTCGCGGTGGCCACCGTGATCAGCTCGTTCGGCTCCGGCAATATGCCCCAGGCCAATAGCATCGCCGCGGGTCTGACCGCGTCGTTCGAGATTCCAGGCTACGTCACGGGTGGCGTGTTAGCAGTTTTACTGGGACTGGTGATCATTGGCGGTATCAAACGTATCGCCATCGTCGCCGCCACCCTGGTTCCATTTGCTGGCTTGTTATACACGTTCGCCGCCTTGGTGGTGATCGGTGCCAACGTCGACAACATCGGGCCTTCTTTTGCGCAGATCATCGGCGATGCGTTCTCCGGCTCCGCCGCCACCGGCGGTTTTCTGGGCGCGACGTTTGCCTACGCGTTCAATCGCGGGGTCAACCGCGGGCTGTATTCCAACGAGGCAGGGCAGGGCAGCGCACCGATCGCCCACGCATCGGCGAAGACCAAGGAGCCGGTCTCTGAAGGCATGGTGTCGCTGCTGGAACCGTTTATCGATACCTTGATCATCTGCACTTTGACCGGGCTAGTGATCCTCTCATCGGGCGTGTGGCACCAGAAATTTGAAAACACCTTCCAAGCGGCTGACACGATCGTGATGAGCGGCAGCTTCGACGACACGAACGCTGCCGACGTCGCACGTCTGGGGGCTTATCTGAACAACGCCGAGAGTGATGTACAACGCTATAGCGGGCCCCTAGATGTGGTGGCCGGTCGCATTCAAAGCGCCGATATTACGCTGCTGCACAACCGCTCGATCGCAGAAGACTTGGTGATCTACGCTGGCGCGACGCCGTTCACCGGTACGCTGGAGGTACGCGAAGGCAGCCTAGATATGTCTGATGTAAGGCTGGTCGGGAAGTCGTTATTGCACTCGGTGCCGTTGACCGCCGAGGCGTTCAAAGCCAGTTTCCTGGGTGCGTTCGGGGAATACACGGTGACCCTGGGGCTGGTGTTGTTCGCCTTCACCACCGCAATCGCGTGGAGCTATTACGGCGATCGCGCCGTGACCTACCTGGTCGGCGCGCGCTGGGTCATGCTCTATCGAATCCTCTACGTCGTAGGCTTCTTTGTTGCGACGGTGACCGACACCGGCATCATCTGGCTCATCTCCTATATCACGGTGGCACTGATGACGATCCCTAACCTGTTCGGGCTGTTCATGATGTCACGCGAGATGAAAGGGATGACCCGCAGTTACGCAGAGCGGCAGCTGGACCAGCCAGCCGCCTAGCCGCTGGCTTGGCTAATGCGTGCGGCAGGCCAGGCAAACGCTGTAAACGTGGTTGGGGTCGTCGAACTGCTCCAACCATTCCAGCGGCGCTAACAAGCGCTGCAACATCTTCGCCTGGGATGCGGGTCGCGCCTGCACAGGGGCGATCACATTGCCCATCAAGCGGGCGAGCATCGCTGTTCTCGGGTCCACTGGAGCGGTCAGTCTCGCTACTTGCCAGCTGTCCAGTTCTGCGGCCTCAGCCGCGATCTCGACCGCCAAATCCAAGCCGCCAAGTTCATCGACCAGTCCCACTTCGAGGGCTGCCTGGCCGCTCCATACCCGACCCTGAGCAAGCTGCTGTACCTCGTCTGCTCCCATGTCACGGCCGCGCGCGACCAGATTCACAAACTGGTTGTAGCCAAATTCGATGCGCTGTTGCAATACGTCGGCCATGGCCGGGCTGAGACCGGCAAAGGGATCGAGGCCTCGGGTCAGCGCGGTGGTGCCCACGCCATCGCTGTGGACACCGACCGTTTCCAAAGCCTTTTCGAAGGTCGGTACATAGGAAAAGATCCCGATCGATCCGGTGATGGTGGTCGGCTCGCTGATCACTTTGTCTGCGGTTGCGGCAATCCAGTAGCCACCCGACGCAGCGGCGGAACCAAACGATGCGATCACAGGTTTCCCCGATACCTGCAATAGTTCCAGCTCCTGTCGGATCAGCTCCGATGCAAACTGACTGCCGCCCGGGGAATCGACCCGTACCACCAGGGCCTTGATAGCGGGGTCCAGCCGCGCCCGCTCGATCAACCGGATGGTCTTATCCAGTGCGATCACATCGCTGCCCACGGCCTGATTGACGATCACCCCGCGCAGATTAAGGACGGCGATCTGATCATAAGTGGACGGTGCATCCTGCGGCCGCAATTGCAGGTAGGACAGGTAATCAATGCCGTTCACCTGTGCACGGTCATTGGCCGCATAGCCCACCTCGTCGGCGATGCGCACCTTGGCTTGATCACGGGTCAACAGCTCGTCGATCAGGTCCTGCTCCAGCGCTGCGCGGGCCAGGTCCCCGCCTGCTGCGGCCGCGTGTTGCCCCAGCTTGTCCGCATAGTCCTGCAAAGCTGCGGGCGCTTGGCCACGATTGGCGGCGATGTCGCTCAACACCTGTTGCCACAGACTCTGGTACAAGGCTTCGGTGTCCATGCGCGACTCCTCGGACATGTCATTGCGCGCAAATGGTTCCACCGCAGACTTGTAGTCACCGACGCGAAACACGTGCATGTTCACTTTGAGTTTATCGAGCAGATCTTTGTAGTAGAGACTGTTGCCACCGTAGCCTTCGAGCACGACCTGGCCTTCAGGATGCATGTAAAGAGCGTCTGCAAAACTCGCCAGATAATATTGATGCTGGGCATAAAAGTGCCCATAGGCCAGCACCGACTTCCCGGTCTCTTTGAACAGTGCAACTTGTTGGCCAATGCGATATAGGTGGGCGGGAGAGGCGTAAAACAGCTGATCCAGACGCAACAGCAGGATCTGTATTGCGGGATCGTTTGCGCCCTGTTCGATGGCGTCGAGGATGTCCTGCAATTCGCTCTCTACCACAGCGCTGGTGCCGGTGAGCAGGTTACGCACTGGGTCGGGCAGGGTGGCCTCGTCGACGATGACACCGACGGGATTGAGGACCAGCGCCGCGTTGTCGGGTACGCTGGCGGTGCGGCAGGATTCCAATAACACTAGCGCCAACACACCCAAGATGAGTACAAACACGACGTTCAATACCAGTCGTCGCAGGGTGTTCAAGCCATTGTAGAGTCGGCGCCAAAGGGACAACCGCGCTTCGTTCATTCGACTTCCTTCAGGTTGTTGGATTCGATGGGTTAGGTCTATAAGCCCGCCCGAGCATAATAGCGCGGTTGCCAAACCCATAGCGATGCAGCGAGTCACCTAAATTGGCGCACGGCGCAAAAAACGGTATGTTGCCCTACAAGTCGCGCTCACCAAGCTTAGTGGCATGGCTCTGAATCGAAGGCCGATGCATCGGCCGCCCAGCAAAGACGCGTTAAGGAGCCCCCTTGCTCAACCCCCACATTTCGATTCTTCAGGACCCAGATCGGTGGGGCCGTCCCGGGTCGATCTCGACCCGATGAGCGATGCGCTCTGGCAATGGGAAACGCTCACTCAAGGGCTCACAGGCCGTGCCGACGCGGGCCCGGACATCCACGGGGTCGCGTTCGATTCGCGCAAGGTGCAGCCTGGTGACCTCTTCATCGCCCTGTCGGGTGATCCGGGGACACGCTTCAATCCCAGCTATCGCTCCAGCACCGATGGCCACAACTATATCGACGCCGCTGCCACCAACGGTGCGCGAGGTGCGTTGATTCGCACGGACAGCAGCTATGCGGGCACGCTGCCGGTGATCCGTGTGGCCGATACTTATGATGGCTTGTGGGCGCTCGGGCGTTTGGCCCGCGCACGTCTGCAAGCGCCGGTGATCGCGGTGACGGGCAGCAGTGGCAAAACCACAGCCAAAGCCTTTCTTGGCCATGCGCTGGACGCCTATATCCCCCAGGGCAGCTTCAACAATCACATCGGCGTCCCCATCTCTCTGGCTGCAGCGCCAGAGCAAGCCGCCGCCTACGTTCTGGAGATCGGGACCAATCACCCCGGCGAGATCGAGCCGCTCGCTCAGATGTGTGCTCCGGACTACGCGGTGGTGCTCAATGTCCACCAGGCGCATATCGAGAACTTTTCGAATTGGGCCGAATTAGTAAAAGAA
>JBCCHL010000175.1:0-9043 GCA_039028775.1 Pseudomonadota bacterium
GCTCTGTAAACGGAGTCTTTCACTCCCTGGAACTAACCAAAGCAAGTGTTCACGATGCTACATTTTTAAAAGAGATGAATAATCAACTCTCTGACTGTGTGTTAATTGGATGCACCGAGATCAGGGGCAGGTACCCGCCACCGCCGATTTCCCAGCCGCCTGCAATCTGTTCTGGATGCTCGACGATTTCACGCCGGAACGTGGCAGCACCTGCGTTGTACCGGGTAGCCATCGCTGGCACCCGGATCATCTGGTCAATCCGCCGTCGCGCGACCTGCAGGTGCAGATCGAAGCGCCGGCGGGCACGGTGTTTGCCTGGGACGGACGCCTCTGGCACGGCACGGGGAGCAACCTCAGCGGCCACCCACGGCGCCATATCGCCAACTTCTTCTGTTTGCCGTGGATGCGACAGCAGGAAAATTGGGGGGTGACCTGTCTGCAGGAGGTGCTCGACGAGGCGAGCCCCAAGCTGAGGGCGCGCCTGGGATTGCGCACCTACGGCACGTTGGGAATGATGAGCGGCACCCACACGAACATTTCAGCGACCCTCGGCAATTACGATGTGCAGATTCCCGAATATGTGATCGGTGAGGGTGGGGAGCTGCACGCGATCAAGCGCGTCTCGAAGTCCTGATCGGCCTTCGGCCGCAGGCTCTCCGACCAGGCTAGACGGTGGTCACATGGCGCAGCAGCGGGCCATAGCCACGCATTTGCAGCACGCCATCGAAGTAGCCCTGCTCCCGCAGCGCGGCGTGCAGCGCGCGTAAGCGATATATCGGCACCGACGCGAGCAGATGATGTTCCACATGGTAGTTCACCTGATGTGGGCAGATAAACAAGCGTTCCAACGGGTTCGCATACAGCGTGCGCGTGTGTTTGCGCGGATCGGGATGGCGCAGATCTTCTACCGCGGCGTGCTCCGCGATCTGGCGGATCCGTGCGACCAGTGGTTGCACAAAGAGCAGACCCGCTATCCACATGAGATACAACCAGGCATGTCCGCTCGCCGTCAGGATGCTCAGTAGTAACCCGTTGGCACCCGCACCTCGCAACAGCGCCGCGCGCTGTTCGGGGGTTTGCTGTCCAAGCCGGAATAACCCCTCGAGATTGAAGCGCAGATTGCGCCAACCGGTCTGGCCGGTGATGTCGCGCAGCAGTTTGCGTCGCAGCCGAGCTTTGGGGATCGGGTAGTCCACATAGTTGGTGAGATCCGGGTCGTCCGCCTGGCCCGCGCTGCGGTGGTGGGTCAGGTGCTCGCGCATGTAGGCGCGATTGTTGGCAAAGTCCCAGGGGGCGAGTAGCCAGGTGGCAAAGAACTCGTTCCAGCGCTTGTTCGCGAACAGGGATCGATGTCCGCACTCATGGCTTAGGATGAAGAAGCCGAGTTGGCGCGAGCCGATGACCAAAACCCCGAGTGTGATCGTCAGTGGGTTGGGCCAGATGGCGGCGATGACAAAGGCGCCGGCCAGCAAGCCGTACTGACACAGCACACACCACAGCCCGCGCCAGTTACTAGGGCGTTCTATCGCGGCGAGCCGCTGCGCGCCGACCAGATCAGCCACTGCTTGATGATTCATGGGCCACACTATGCCGAAAACGGGGCGGCTTGGGAATCTCCCGCCATGGGTTCCACCTGGCCGGCGCCATGCTAGGATGGGGGTTGCGAGACCGACCAGGGGAGAGACTATGGATCTTGCTTACAGCGAGAAGTATCAGGGCTTTCGCGAGGAGCTGCGCGGCTTCCTGACGGCCCACGGTGACAAGTCGCCGCCACCGTATGAGCGTGGCAAGCCGAGCGAGCAGGCGGTGGCCTGGCAGCAGTTGCTCATCGAACATGGCTATGCTGCGCGCACCATTCCCAAGGTGTATGGCGGCTATGGCGCGCAACCGGATGTGCTCGAGGCGCATATCATCGCCGAAGAGTTTGCGCGCGCGGGCGTGCGGGCCGGTCACGATGGCGATAACCGGTTGGTGCCTACCGTGCTGGAACTCGGCACCGAGGCGCAGAAAGAATGGCTCATCCCACCCTCGATCCGCGGTGAGATGAACTGGTGCCAGGGCTATTCCGAACCGGGCAGCGGATCGGACCTGGCATCGTTATCCACCAAGGCTGAACTCGATGGTGAAGAGTGGGTGATCAACGGCCAGAAGATCTGGACTTCCGGCGCCCAGCACGCGGACATGATGTTTTGTCTGGTGCGCACCGAACCCGATGCGCCGAAACACAACGGGATCAGCTATTTGATCTTTTCCATGGACACCCCCGGAATCGATGTCCGACCGTTGGTGACCATGACCGGGGAGGCGATCTTTAACGAGGTGTTTTTCACCGACGTGCGAGTGCCGAAGGATCAGATCATCGGCCGCCGTGGTGAGGGCTGGTTTGTCGCCAACAACACCCTGAAACACGAGCGCGGCGGTCTGGGCGATCCCAATCAGGCCGAAAGCCGTTTTCACCACATCGTTGAGATCATGCATAACGAGACGATCGACGGGCAGCGGCTGATCGATAGCCCGGTCTATCGCGATCGACTCCTGAAATTGCAGGGCGAGATGCTGGCCCAGAAGTTCAACGGCATGCGGGTGCTCTCGCACTTCGCCAAGGACGAAGAGCCGGGCTTGCCGCGCTGGATCGTCAAGCTGAACGGCTGTGAGATGAATCACCAGATGGCCGCGATGGCCATCGACGCGCTCGGAGAACTCGGCGTCCTGTATGACGACAGCCCGCACCTGCGCGACGAAGGGGTGTGGCAACAGCGCTATATGCTCGACCTGGGGCTGATCATCGGCGGCGGCACCGCACAGATCCAGAAGAACATGATCGGCGAGCGCGCGCTGGGTTTACCGAAAGAACCGAAAGCGAACTCGGATTAGGGGCGGGCTATGGATTTTGGACTGACAGAAGAACAGGTGATGCTGCAGGACAGCGTCAGTGGCTTCCTCGCAAGTGCCGCCCCGCTGGAGGTGGTCCGCCAGGCCGCCGATGACCGCGAGACGCAAGTGGCGGCCATCGCCCAGGGTCTCGCTGAACTGGGGGTCAGTGGCCTCTTGATCGAAGAGGACTTTGGCGGGGTTGGGCTCGGCATGCTCGAGGCCGCGCTGGTGCAGGAGGCGCTCGGCTTTGCGGTCGCGCCCGTCGCGTTTACCGCGAGCCACGTGATGGTTCCCACGGTGTTGCAGATGGCGGGGTCCGACGCCCAGAAAGACGAGTGGCTGCCGCGCCTGTCCAGCGGCGAGGTGGTAGCCGGCGTGGCCGTCACCGAGCAGATCGGACGCCGCGACAGCGGTGGGATCAGCATCGGCGGCGACAGCCTCTCCGGGCAGGCGATGTTTGTGCTCGAAGGTGCGGATGCCCAGGTGTTGCTCGTCGCGGACCAGGGCGGTGGTCTGCATCTGGTAGAAGCCGGCGACTTTGAAGTCGTCCCGCTCAAAACCATCGACCGCACGCGCAGCGTCGCCAAGATTGAGTTCAATAATGCCACCACCCAGTTGTTACCCGGGTCGAGCGACAGCCGCGAACCGCTGCTGCAGATGATCGATGCGGGTCGGATCATGCTGGCCGCCGACACCCTTGGAGCGGCACAGCACATGTTGGATAGGTCGATCGCTTACGCCCAGGAACGCAAGCAGTTCGACCGCGTGATCGGCTCGTTCCAGGCGGTGAAACACATGTGCGCGGAAATGGCGGCGCAGTTGGAACCTTGCCGCTCCATGGTCTGGTATGCGGCCCATGCGATGCACGCGGTGCCGGAAGAGTCGCGTTTGATGGCATGTCATACAAAGGCGCACCTCGCGGAAGTGGGGCGCTTTGTCGCGCGCACCGCCACGGAGGTGCACGGCGGCATGGGCATGACCGATCTGCTGGGACTGCATTACTGGTTCAAGCGCATCGGTGTAAATCGACAACTGCTCGGCACTCCGGAACTGGTTCGCGAGGAAGCTGCGGCGGTGCAGGGTTGGGTTTAGCCCTGCCTGGTAAGGAGACTTAGTGACGCAAGCCCAGACCCAGAGCGAACAGGAAACCGCCCAGCAGGAAGCGGCGATCGTAGAGCGCATGACGGAGCACGGTTTCTCGCCGGGCTACCGCTACTATGCGCTCGGCCTCCTGACGGTTGTTTACATATTCAACTTTATCGATCGTCAGATCGTCGTCATTCTGCAGGAGTCCATCAAGCAGGATCTGGGCTTGATGGACTGGCAACTCGGCATGCTGAGCGGCTTCGCCTTTGCGGTCTTTTACGTGACCATGGGGGTACCGATAGCCCGCATCGCCGACAAGGGCGTACGGCGCAATGTCATCTCCTTCTCGCTGGCGCTGTGGAGTGCGATGACCGCCTTGTGCGGCACAGTGAATCATTTCTGGCAATTGCTGCTGGCGCGCATCGGCGTCGGCGTCGGTGAGGCGGGTTGCAGCCCGCCGGCACACTCGATCATCTCCGATATGTTTCCGGCGTCTCAGCGCGCGACCGCGTTGTCGACCTATAACATGGGAATTAACTTCGGTGTCTTCATCGGCTTCCTGGCCGGCGGGTGGATCAATCAGTATCTGGGGTGGCGCTGGGCGTTCATCGCGGTGGGACTACCCGGGGTGTTGTTCGCCGTTTTTGTGCGGATGACGTTGAAAGAACCGATCCGCGGTATGTCCGAGCTGCAGGTTGAGGACAAAGACCCGCCGCCCCTCAAGCAAGTGTTCAAGCTGCTGATCGATCGACGCTCGTTCCGCCATATGGCGATGGCGGCGGGATTGCACGCCTTTGTCAGCTATGGCGTAGGTGGCTGGATGGCGCCTTTTTTGCAGCGCGTGCATGGTCTTGAGAGCGGCGAGACCGCCAATTGGCTTGCACCTGTGGCGGCGCTGCCCGCGGCTGTGGGCGCCTTTCTCGGCGGCTATCTGTGCGACAAATACGGCAAAGAGGACGCGCGCCTCTATATATGGATTCCAGCCGGCGCCATCGTGCTGGCCCTGCCGTTCCAGCTGGCGGCCTACTTTATCGGCGATCACCGTATCGCCATGCTGGTCTACGCAATCCCGGTGTTGCTGAACGCCTGTTATCTCGGTCCGATGCTCGCTATGACCCACGGGTTGGTGTCGCTGCGCATGCGGGCGGTAGCGTCCAGCGTGCTGTTTCTGGTCCTGAACTTTATCGGCCTGGGACTCGGCCCCTTGATCACCGGCATTCTGAGCGATGTGTTCGGGGCCCAGATGGGTGCCGGTGAGGGCCTTAAGTGGGCGCTGGTGGTGGTCACGCTGGCCAACGTGTGGGCTGCGGTACACTACTTCGCCGGAGCGAAGACCCTGCGTGAGGATTTGGCTCAGGCACCGAACTAGGCATGTCCCAAGAAGCCGTTCGCAGTAACTACAACGACATCGGCGCGTTTGTCATGGAACGCATCTACGCGCCCGGCTTTCTGTCGCTCGAGGGTCCGGTTGCCACCCAGCGGCTGATCGACGCCGCGCAGCTGCAGGCGAATGAGCGGGTGCTCGAAGTCGGCAGCGGGCTCGGTGGCCCCGCGCTGCACATTGCCGCTACCGTGCCCTGCCATGTTACCGGCGTGGATATTGTGCCTGATAACGTTTCCCACGCGAGCGACGCGGCGCACGCGGCCGGTTTGGCGGCGCGCAGCCGCTTTGTGGTCGGCGATGCGCTGAGTTTGCCGTTCGCGGATCAGCGCTTCGACGTGGTGGTGGGTCAGGATGCCTGGTGCCACATTCCCCACAAAGACCGCTTCGTCGCATCGCTACCCGGGATGTTGGCGCCCGGTGGCCGGGTGGCGTTCAGCGATTGGTTGGTGGCCGACGGGTTGCCCGCAGACCTTCGCAGCGAAGTCGGTGAGGTGACCGCGTCGCCTGGGATCGCCTCCCAGGCGCAATATGCGCAGTGGCTCGCCAACGCAGGTCTCATCCTCGAGCACACGCAGGACCTGACGACCGTCTTTGCTGACGAATACGAGCGGGTCCTCGCGCGCCTGTCGGAACTGGAGGCCGAGGTCACCGCGCGCTTCAGCGCCAAGGTAGCGCGTATCGTCTACGGCAAGCACGCCTTCATCGCAGAGCGCTTTCAACGTGCGCAGTTGCGCGGCGTGCTGTTTCTCGCCCGCGTGGCCTGAGCCTCGCGCGGCGGTGCTGACCTAGCCTTCCAGCGAGCTGCGACGCAGCCGCTGCATGCCCACCAGCCAGCGGTCGACGTTATCACCCTTGCGCCGCACGTATTCCTCGACCTCCGGGTGGGGCAGGACATGGAAGCGTTCTTCGCGAATGGTCTCGACCACCACGTCGGCCAGCGCTTCCGGTTCGATGATACCGTCGGTCTGGCCGTCGCCCAGGCTCTTGGGGGCCATCGCCGTGTTCACACCCTGGGGGCACAACACCGATACACGGATGCCGTCGTCGCCGTGGGTGATCTGGATAAATTCAGCGAGCTTGACCGCAGCACCCTTGGTCACGGTATAGGGCCCGGATCCGAGGGCGGCGAGCAGACCCGCGGCGGAGGCGGTGTTGAGCAGATATCCACCACCCCGTTCGATCATCCCCGGCAACACCGCGCGTGCGGCATAGACGTGGGACATCACGTGCAGCTCCCACTGTTGTTGCCAGACCTCGTTGGCGGCATCGGTGAGTACCCCAGCCCCGCCAGCGCCCGCATTGGAGCAGAACAGATCGATCGGCCCGAGCTGGGCTTCGGTCGCCTCAACCAGCGCCTGTACCTGCGCCTCGTCGGTGACGTCGCAGGCCATCCCGCTGCAGCCGATGTCCGCTGCAGCGTCCGCAACCGCCTCTGCGTTGAGATCGGCGAGCATGATGCCTTTGGCGCCTGCGTTCAGAAATGCGCGCGCCATCGCGCGGCCGATACCGCCGCTACCGCCGGTGATCACCGCCACTTTATCGGTCAATTCCATATCCATTTCCCCCTCATGCAAAGCCAGCACGGTACCGAACCTATCGGGGCGTTACAACTCGCAGCCGCGAGCACACGGGGCAGCAATTGCAGGACACACGGGTATAATGACGGACGTTTTTTGAGTCCGGAGAGGAACATGTCGGAGGCGATGGAATTTGATGCGGATGCGTTGCGCGCGAAATATCGTGAGGAACGCGATCGACGTCTGCGCCAGGAGGGCAACGATCAATACGTTGAGGTCACCGGTAAGTTTGCCCATTTTGTCAACGACCCGTATGTGACGCAGGAGGAGCGCGAACCGGTTGAGGACTTTGTCGAGGTTCTGATCATCGGTGGGGGTTTTGGTGGCTTGCTCGCCGCTGCGCGGATGCAGCAAGCGGGAATCCAGGACCTGCGCATCGTGGAGAAAGGCGGCGACTTCGGCGGCACGTGGTATTGGAACCGTTACCCCGGCGCCCAATGTGACATCGAATCCTACATCTACCTGCCGCTGCTCGAAGAGCTCGGCTACATGCCGAAGGAGAAATACTCCCACGCGCCAGAGATCCTCGCCCACAGCCGGGCGATCGGCGAGCACTTCGATCTTTACGAACGCGCGCTGTTCCAGACCGAGATCACCGGCATGACCTGGGATGATCAGGCCCGCCTGTGGCGGCTCGACAGCAACCGGGGGGACAAACTGACCGCGCGTTTTGTGTGCATGTCGAACGGTCCGCTCAATCGTCCCAAGCTGCCGGGCGTGCCGGGCATCGAGACCTTTGCCGGGCATACGTTTCATACCAGCCGTTGGGACTACGCCTACACAGGCGGCGATTCGACCGGCGGGCTTGACAAGCTAGCGGACAAACGCGTCGGGATCATCGGCACCGGGGCAACCGCGGTCCAGTGTGTCCCGCATCTGGCCCGGGCCGCGCAAAGACTCCATGTCTTTCAGCGCACACCTTCATCGATCGATGCGCGTGGTAACAAGCCTACGGACCCGGACTGGGCCGCGACCCTCGAGCCGGGCTGGCAACAGCATCGTATGACCAACTTCAACGTGCTGGTCACAGGTGGCCAGCAAGACGAAGACCTGGTGCAGGATGGGTGGACCGACATCATCCGCAATCTGGGCACGTTGGCCGCCCAGAACAGCGATGAGCCGATGACAATGGAGGAGATGGCCGAGCGTATGGAGCTGGCAGACTTCCAGAAAATGAACCAGATCCGCGCGCGAGTCGACGATGTGGTGAGCGATGCCCAGACGGCGCAGGCGCTCAAACCCTGGTATCGACAGTTCTGCAAACGTCCCTGTTTTCACGACGATTATCTTGCTGCATTCAATCAACCCAACGTGCACCTGGTCGATACTCAGGGGCGGGGCGTGCAACAGATCAATGAACGCGGCGTGGTTGTCGACGGAGAAGTCTATGAGCTGGACTGCCTGATTTTCGCCACCGGATTTGAGGTCGGGACCGACTATACCCGTCGTGCGGGCTACGAGATCTATGGGCGCGACGGGGCTGCGCTGACGGAGAAGTGGGGTGACGGTCTGCGCACGCTGCACGGTTTTGCGACCAACGGCTTTCCCAACTGTTTTTTCATGGGCGTTACGCAGGGCGGATTTACCGCCAACTTCCCGCACATGCTCAACGAGCAGAGCCTGCATATCGCCTATATTATCGAGCACACCCGCAGCCACAACCACGCGACCGTCGAACCATCCGTCGCCGCGGAGGATGCCTGGGTTGCGACCATCGATGAACTGGCGGTTCTGAATCAGGATTTCCAGGAGAGCTGCACCCCGGGCTACTACAACAATGAAGGGCAGATCAATCCGAAGAAGTCCCTGCTCGGCTCACAATACGGCGCGGGACCGGAACCGTTCTTCAAGCTGATCCGCGACTGGCGCGCCGACGGCGCGCAGGCGGGCCTGGAGTTTGCGTGAGCATTGCCGTGTCCGAATGGGCGGGCGCGTCGGTCATAGAACTCAGATGCTGCGGTCGTTTGGCGGTGCGGCGTATTCCAGAATAGGCGTATAAGAGGGGACATTATGGAACTGCGAGACAAAGTTGCCATCGTGACCGGCGGTGGCCCGGGGCGGGGTTAAGCCCCAGGCCCCCCGGTTTGGCGCCCGGGGTGCCCCGGTTGGGGGGGGGGAGAAC
>JBCCHL010000176.1:0-8761 GCA_039028775.1 Pseudomonadota bacterium
CGACGCCGTCTGGCAAGACAGTGTAGTGCAGGTCCGGGTCTATGACGAGGACGACAAACTGATCAATCAGGGAACGGGATTTTTAGTCGACGATAACGGGTTTTATGTCGCCAGTGCGCACATCGTCGACAGCGGTGTCCGCTGGCGGGTACGAGACGTAGCCGCTCGCTCCCACGAGGTTGTGCTGGAGGGTGTCGATGCGGCACAGGATATGGCTGTCCTGCGGCTCTCCAGCGGTCAGCCCGCCGCGGGTCTTACCCCGCTGATTTTCAGTGCGCGTCCTGCGGCGACAGACGCAACCGTTGATCTGGCCGGGTATTGGCACGCGCAACCCGAAGACGAACGCCGCTCTCTCTTCGGCTCGAGCAAGCGCCCGCGTTTTATTGCCAGCATTGTCGATCAGCGCACTGAGCGCAAAGCGCTCACCTCGGGATCGCCCACGGATTCCCAGGCGTTGATCGTATCCATTGGCCGAGGTGGCTACGGCAGTCCGGTTGTGAATCGCTGCGGACAACTGCTGGGACTGGTGCGGCCGGCGTCGGGTATGAGCGACAAGGAGCTGAATCGGGTCCATCGCCCGGTCGACGTGCGGCTCACGCAGGCTGGCGCGATCGATGCCCTGCTCGCAGCCCACGGTGGTGAGGTCAAAACCGCCGCTGCGCCGTGTCTAACCGCGCTGGAGGAAGAACAGGCACAAGCAGAGGCCGAAGCGCAGGCGCGCGACGCAGAGATAGCCGATGAACGCGAAAAAGCGGCTTCGGCAAAGGAGCGGGCCTCCTCGGCTGAGGCTGAAGCCGCCAGCGAAAAAGCTGCGCGCGAAGCTGCCGAACAGGCCAAGGAGAGTGCCGCCGCTGAAAACTCCGACAAGTCGGAGATTCTCGAAGAGGTGAACCAACAGCTCGGCACCACCAACGCGGCCATGCGTGAGATGCAGACCGAAAACGATCTCCTGGAGTATTGGGTTTATGGCGCCGTAGCGGTGGGTGTCCTGGCGCTGCTGATTCTCGCACTGAAGCGTCGCGCGGATCTCGGCAAGGCTGCGGTGGATCTGGAGGTGGCGCAACAGGCGTTTGCGGATTGTCGCTTCGAAGGCATCAGCGCTGATGGTGCGCCCCTGGCTTTCTTCGCGCTCGGTAAAGATCTGTTGCAGCGTGAAGGCGGTCTGACCATCGGCCGCAGTCCTGAGCTTTCGCAACTGCTGGTGGCTGACGATACCGTGAGCCGCCAACATGCCCGCCTCGCCGTGCAGGACAATCGCCTCACCATCCGCGACCTTGGCTCCACCGGCGGAACGCTTGTCAATGGAACTCCGATTGGTACGGATCCGGTCATCATCATCTCCGGAGACTCCGTTCAATTGGGTGAGGCGCGTCTGAATCTCTCGATCGCGGGTGGAGGCGTCTGATGCGTGCGAACAGCGTTCGTGGGTTGTTGTGTGTGGTGCTGCTGTGTGTGAACACCCAGGCGGCGGAGTTGGATGGTTTTGCCCAGAAGGTCGTGAAGGTCTTTGCATTTAAAGTCAGCAAAAAGGACGTTGCGGGTGGGAGCGGTACTGGATTTGTGCTCAATCGCGAGGGTTACATCGCCACCAACAATCATGTGGTAGAGGGACGAAATCTGGTCTTCATTCTACTCGATGGTCAACGCACGAGCATCGAGATCAGCTTGCAGAAACCTAACGTGGAAGTGGTCTGGACCTCACCGGATCTCGATCTTGCCATCCTCAAAGTGAAAGACGAAGCGTTGGATTTGCTGAACCTGGAGCCGGCTATTTTGACCGATCAGATTCCCGGCAAGGGACGCCAGGTAAAAGCGCTCGGCTTTCCGGGGGTTGCCGATACTTTGGCGGTGAAAACCCAGGATTTCACCGCCGAATCCACATTCACGTCCGGCGATGTGGGGCGCTTGATCGAGGATGGGTTCTGGCGCAAAGGGGGGCAGACCGTGCGCTTGGTGCAGCACAGCGCATTTATCCATGGCGGCAACAGCGGCGGTCCATTGATCGACGAGTGTGATCGGGTAGTGGGGGTCAACACCGCTGCTCCGGTCGACTTCATCAAGGATGGTAAAGGCAGGGTTATCGGTGCCGGGTCGCTCGCCGGTTATTACTACGCCTCTGAAATCACCGAATTGCTGGCCATCCTCAACAATCGCGGCATTACCTATAACTTCGATGGCGGCGTGTGTCAGTCCCCCGAAGCGCAGATGGAAAGCCTCATGCGCCGCGGGCTCGTGGGTGGCGCGATCGCGGTGTTGTTGTTGGGCCTGCTAGTGGTTTACGCCGCACGACGGCCACGCACAGTGGTGGTCGATGGACCATCCCTCGCCCCGGTTGCGGAGCCTGAACGGGCAGCGCCGGTGCACGTCGATACGGTCAAGGTGGACACCCCTGCGCAGGCGCGCAAATCCAATGTTGTGCTGGACGGTTACGGCGGGAGTCGCGTGCGCATCGTGATCAGCAGCGAAGAATTGCAACGCGGCGAAGTCCGCATCGGACGCGACCCCGAGTCGTGCGACTACACGGTGTCGGATGCGGAAGGCGGCGTATCTCGTGCGCATTGTTCGCTATCGCTCGTGCGCGGCGAGCTTTTGGTGAGAGATCTCAATTCCCTCAACGGCACGTTCGTGAATGGGCGGCAGATAGAGGGCGTAGGGGTGCTGAATGATGGGGCCGATCTGAAACTCGGGTCGGTCTCGTTTCGAGTGATCGCAGGTTAACAAGTCAGAGAGGAAAAATAGTGAAACACATCAAACATGGAGTTCTAGTTGCGGCGTGCAGTCTGGTTCTGACGGGTTGTGCTGTCACTCCGGAGATGCAAGCCAAGTGGGAAGAAAACAAAGGGAAGATCGTGGGGGGTGCTGCAGGTGTTGCCGCGGCCGTTTTGGCCACCGAAGGGGCCAGCCCTGAAGCAAAACTGGCGGCAATTTTGCTCGGCGCCTATGTCGGGTCGTTAATCGGTGATCAATTTGCGCGCGCACTTAACGAACGCGATCAAGCGGCGCTTTACAGCGCCCAGCAGGAGGCCGCATACAGCAATCAGGCGGTCTCCTTTACCGGCAGTGAAGAAGGTGTCAGTGGCCGGGTCTCGGTGGTGGAAGGTTCCCGGTCCCAGCAGAACCAGCCGGTAGAGGTGCGCTATCTGAAAGACAAAGTTGATCAGGTACCGCCCTTGGATCTTGTCGGGGCACCCTACCGGGTCAAGGGTAGCGGCGTAAATGTGCGCGGCGGACCGGGCACTGACTACAAGAAGGTGGACCTTCTGGCCAGCGGCGAAACCGTTCAGGTGATCGGCAAGGTGAAGGGCAAGAACTGGTACCTCATTTCCCGCGCACTGGACGGAACGGCTGGCGGATTTGTCTCCTCTGGCTTGTTAGCCCTCTCGGCTGAGCCGATGCACTATGTGGAAGTGGCCGACGCCGAAGTTGCAAAACTCTCTGTGGATGCCTCCTCGACATGCAAGACCGTGCGTCAAGAGGTGACGACCGCCGACGGACCGATCGCGGAGGATATCCGTGTCTGCCAGCAGGGTAATGGACAATGGAAAGCCGTCTGATTCCCTATCAGACCAGGCTGCGAATGTGGCCTGTGCTGGGTTTGTGCGCGCTTGTTTTAGGCGCACAAAGCACATCAGCTCAGCTGCTTATGTCGCACAAGGGCATGGATGCCCATCAACGTGAGTGTGTGCGAGGTCGCTATGCAAATATCGAAATCGTATCGAACGATCCCGCCCACTTCGATGGCGAACGCCTGGAGCTGCAGCGCCTGGTCGGTCAGGTGCGGGCGGTGCTGAGTTTCAACTGTCCTCAGATCACGCGCATCACCGTACGCGGGACCTATCGATCGCGCTTGTTCTTTGCCGGGGCTACGGATGCTGCCTGGAACTGGCGGATCCTCGGGCTCTACGCGCCGCCCCCAGGCGCTTAGATCGAGTTTTTCTTCGCGAGATGACCATGACGACTGCGCCGATCAACAATTCCCAAGTGCTGCCCAGCGGTTACACCATTGGCAAGTTCGAGATCGAAAAAGAAATCGGTGCCGGTGGATTCGGTATCACCTATAAGGCGTTTGACACCGTGCTGCGTCGCCATGTGGCGATCAAAGAGTACTTTCCGTTCAACCTGGCCGCGCGTGGTCACGAGTTTACCGTGGCGCCTAAAACTCAGGTTGCCGGCGACGTAGAAGAATACGAATGGGGTCTCGCCCGCTTCCTGGAGGAAGCGCAAGCGCTGGCGATGTTCAACCATCCCAACATCATTCACGTAATCGACTCTATAGAGCACAACGACACGGCCTACATCATCATGGAGTTTGCGGACGGCCCGGACCTCAGCGCGGTCTTGAAAGAAAAGTCGCTGACCGAAACGGAGACCGAACATCTCATCACCGCGGTCGCCTCAGGTCTGGTTGCGGTCCACGAGTCCGCTTTGCTGCATCGCGACATCAAGCCGGGGAACATTATTGTGCGCGCGGACGGTTCGCCGGTACTCATAGACTTTGGTGCCGCGCGCCAGGCCATCGGCGTCAAGTCGCAATCCTTGTCCACGATTCTCACCCCCGGGTATGCGCCGATCGAACAGTATTCCTCGCGGGGCGATCAAGGTGCCTGGACCGATATCTATTCATTGGCGGCGGTGGGTTATGTGTGTCTGACCCGCCAGAAGATGTCGAACTACGAAGCAACCGACCGGATCAGAGGCGACGATCTACCCAAACTCGCGGAGCTGGCGGATCTGTCCGGCTCAGACTTCCTACGCGCGCTCGATTGGGGCATGGCGCCGGAGGAGCGCGACCGACCGCAGAGCGTCACCCAGTGGCTGGCGCACTTTAAACGTCCGCTCCTCGGTGCTGAGACTTCTGCCACCCAAGATGCATCGTTGGCATCCGCTCAGGCTGACGACGAAGCCTTACCAGACGAGCCCTCGACCGATCATCCGGCGGCAGAGCACGGCGGGCAAAAGTTCAATTGGGCCATGGTTGCGGCACTGTTCATCGTGGTCGGCATCGTGGGTTTTTTTGCCTTTTTGATCTACTCCGTGGATCAAACGAGCGATGTTGTTACGGTCACAGCGCCGCAGAAGCGCGATGCGAGCGAAGCGCAGAAAGCAGGGCAGACAGAGGCGCAAAAAGAAGCACAGAAAACAGAAGCCGAAAGTTCCAAGTCCGAACCGGCCAAACCCGCAGTGATCAAGAAGCCGGTAGACAAGGCGCCGCCCCGACAATCTCCAGTGCAGGAGAAACCCGCGCAAACCGCGCCCGCCAAACCCCCGCAACGTGTGGCGCGGGTGCCGCAACAGAAAGAGCCGGAAAAGCCAAAGGCAACGCCGGATCGGGCGCGGGGGCGAACGCCGCAGCCGAATCCCGCTGCGATTCTGCAGGACAAGAAGGACTTTGAAACCGCGCAGGCGATCGCAACGCCCGACGCGTTCGAGATCTATTTGCGCCTGCATCCGAACGGTCAGTACAAATCGCTAGCGGAAGCGCGATTGCGCTGATGGGCTTAAAAACCAACCCAATTGACTACGGAGACTAAAGATGTCGGATAAAGGTTCAGAAGGCGGTGGCGGCTTCTTCAACGACAAGACCCGCCGCGTCGGATCCGGTGCTGGCGAACGCAATGCAGGCCTGGATGCAACGCGTAAGCTCGGTGGACAAGACCGCGAGCCACCAGCGGCGGCGTCGGTACCCGCAGCAGAATCCGTGCGCGAAGATGTCACACGACGGGCCCAGCCTCGGCAGCGGCCGGCGAGTGGCGATGCGGCCACCGAGCACGCGGTCGAGGTGCCACAGAGTGGCCCGGAGTATGTGGTCGGCTGGTTGGTTGTTGTGGACGGTCCCGGGCGAGGACGTAGCGCACCTCTCGGATATGGTCTGAACGCGATCGGCCGCGACCCGGACAACCTGGTTGTGCTCAATTTTGGTGACGAACAGATATCGCGCCACGGTCATTGCGCCATCGCCTACGATCACAAGAACAACCGGTTTTTTGTGCAGCATGGTGGCGGACAGAATCTCACCTATCTCGGCGACGAACCCGTGTTGGCCTCCCAGCCGCTCCCCTCGGATTCGATGATCACTATCGGTGCCACCACCTTGCGATTCGTGCAGTTCTGCGACGATCGGTTCACCTGGGATGTCGAGGAATAATCGATCTTGAAGCTGCAGATCGCCGGCGCGGCAATTTTGGGAGATCGCGAGGAGCAGGAGGATAGCTTCCACTTCGATGAGGAGGCGCGGGAGAGCGATGGCTATCTGCTGATCCTTTGCGATGGTATGGGTGGGCACGTGGGGGGCGCCTATGCGAGCAGGCTGGTCGTCGATGAGTTTCGGCGTGCATTCTGGGAGGCGCGCGATCGCCTGCCGGAGCTTGCATGCGTTGAGACTGCTGTGCGAGCGCAGTTGCATGCCGCCTTGTCTGCCGCTCATACGAGTTTGCAGCTCGAGATACGGGAGCGAGATGCCCCGTCAGATATGGGCACGACCTTGGTTGCGGTGTTCGTTTGTGATCGGGATGTTCACTGGATCAGTGTGGGAGACTCTCATCTGTATCACTTTACCGCCGGTAGATTGGTGAAGCTCAATGCAGATCACTCTATGGGTGCCGTCCTCGACGAGTTGGCCGAAATCGGCAGGATCAGCCGCGATGAGGCGCTGACCGACCCGAATCGTAATGCGCTGCGCAGCTGTGTCTCAGAAGATGAAATTGGGCTGGTGGATCTGCACAGTAAGGCCTCCTTGCTGAACCGAGGCGATGCCTTGCTACTGGCCTCCGATGGTCTGGATACCCTGTCCGTTGAGGAGGTGACAACGGTGCTGCGACAACGACGCGATCGCCAGCCAGGTGCGAAGCTACACAAGCTCTTGCAAAGGGTAGAGGACAGGTCGGGTAACGGGCAGGACAACACCAGTTTGCTCATCGCCCTCGCGCCGCGTCGGCGCCTGTTTCGGTTCGGCTGAATGCGATCAAGATGCTGGCCTGCACGAGCCAGCACTATGTGGGCCTGATCAATCGCCCGGACTAGTCCTCCAGCAATCTACCCTCGGCGTCCCGCAACTCCGGCCCATGCACCCTTGCTCGACCATCGCCAAACTTGGCGTCCCTGGCACGCAAGGTTTCGCGCAGGCCGTTCTCCTTGACGGAACGTCGAAACTCGTCCGCGGCTCGGGTGTTGTGCCCGCGCACGTCGTTCTCCGCCGCCATCCGTTGCAGCGTGCGGGCACCCATCAACTCGAGACCGGTGTTGATGATGCGCTTATTGGCGCTTAACAAATCCGGGTCGATATGCGCCATGCGGTTGGCCAGACCTTCCACCTCCCGCTCCAGCAGATCGCCTGGCACCGCTTTGAGGATCAGCCCGATGTCCTGGGCTTCTTTACCCGTCACCGTATCGCCGGTCAGATTCAGACGTTTGGCCCACTGCGGGCCGACGTTGTACAGCCACATGTTGTTCGGTAAGGCACCCAGATCCCGGGCGGGAGGAAAACCGAACGTGGCGTCTTCCGCGGCGATGATCATGTCGCACAGCAGCGCGATGTCGGTACCGCCAGCGAGACAGTAGCCGTGGACCTGGGCGATCACCGGTTTGTGCATGTCGAAAATCGCCATGCGGTAGCGTTGCCCGCGTTCTAGCTGCCAGGCGTCGTCGTCGATGCTGCGGGCGCCTCGATAGGCGTTGTCCGAATCCTCAACCCTCGATACCGGGACGCGGCTGCCACCTCCGGCGAGGTCATAGCCCGCGCTGAACGCACGCCCGGCCCCCTTGATGATCACGCTGTGCACCGCGCGGTTGTTGTCCGCCTCCCACAGCGCCTCGGACAGCTCGACCTGCAACTGCAGGCTCAAGGCGTTGAGCTTCTCCGGTCGGTTCAGGGTGATACGGGCCCGTCCGTCCGCCACCTCATAGATGATCTGTTCAAAGTCGCTCATAGTCTCCCCCTCGCTTGGATCCACAGCTTCTTTTCGAAATTGAATGGTCTGCACATTCACATGCGTGGTGCACTATAGGCGTGCCAGGGGATTTAGGGCAAGATAGCGCGCCCCGTTAGAAAGTTCGTTGTTTGGTTCGAGAGAACGATGTTTACCTATCTGAATCCAGAAGTACGCAAGAAGCTGATCGCCCAGGGTCGCCTGGTCCGCATAGACGATGAGGGTCAACTCATCGACGTGACCCAGATGGAAGCGCCTGGCAAGTTGGCGATCAATCTGCTCGGCCCGATACCGCTGCCGATGGTGCTGCCGTCGGTGGAGGTCACGGTGAAATGGTACGCGGCAGTGCGCAGCACAGAGCTGTCTCAAGTGGAGGCGTTGGCCTCCGATCTGATTGCCCGCGGCGGGCAGCATCTCTTCTCTCATCTGGTGTCTCCCCTGGCCGTGAACTCGGTTCTGGTGGTCGGCGAGCCCACTGAAAATCCTCTGGTGCGCGTGCACTCCAACTGTCTGACCGGCGATGTCTTCGGCTCGCAACGCTGCGATTGTGGGCCACAACTGGCAACCGCTGTAGCCCGGATAGTCGAAGATGCGGCCGGTGGATACCTGATCTACATGGCCGGGCACGAAGGTCGCGGCATCGGCCTGTGGGCCAAGGCGGCGACCTATCTTTTGCAGGACGGTGGAGAAGACACCTACCAGGCCAACCGCTCTTTGGGGCTGCCCGACGACTCCAGGGATTTCACCGATGCAGCGGTGTTGCTAAAGCACTTTGTCGGCAACGAACCGTTTCGCCTGTTGACCAACAATCCCAAGAAAGTCACCGACCTCACGGA
>JBCCHL010000177.1:0-8742 GCA_039028775.1 Pseudomonadota bacterium
CAACGCTACCCCTGATTGCAACCCGTGTCAGCTGGACAACTCCAAACCCTCCAACTGACCCTTGTCGCGCCATTTTTTCATCAGATTGAAAAACTCGATGGGGCCTCCGCCGTAGGTATTGTTCTGCGGCTTCACGTTGACGTGGCCTTCATTGTTGTAGTAACCCGGCGTGCAGGCTCGCTGGAACGACTCCGTCAAGCGTGCCTTGTCGATGATGGTCTGCACCCAGGCCTCTTCCGCCGCCTGACTGGTCTCCACCCGCGTGGCACCACGCTTGCTGACCTCGCTCAGGATATGCGCCAGATGCATGCTGTTCTCATCCAGCGAAAACGTAAAGGTGGCCGTAAATCCGGACTGCGCGGGTCCGAAAAAGAAGCAATTCGGGAAACCGCGCGAATGCATGCCATGGAAGGTCGCAAGCCCATCCGCCCACTTCTGCGAGACGGTCAATCCGTCTACGCCGACGATGCTGTAACCCGCACGACGCGAATAGTCAGTGCCGACCTCGAAACCGGTGGCGAAGATGATGCAGTCGACCTCGTACTCGACACCATCGAACACGACCCCGCGCTCGGTGAACTCATCCACGCCACGACCGTCCGTGTCCACCAGAGTAACCCCCGGCAGATTAAACGTTTTCAGGTACTCGTCGTGAAAACACGGACGTTTGCAGAACTGTCGATAGTACGGTTTCAGCGCCTCGGCCGTGGTCTTGTCTTCCACGGTCTGATCCGCGCGGGCGCGGATCTTCTCCATGTTGGCGAAGTCCGCCATCTCGACCCGACGCTCCAGATCCATATGCTCGGTCGCCTTCGCGGTGAGGTACCCCTTCAGACCCTGTTGATACAGGTCCTTGGTGAACAACCCACCCAACGCCCACCCGGCAAGCTGCATCTTCGATGGTGCATTTTCCCGTAGCTGACCGAACAAGAGCCTGAACGCCTCCGTCCAACCATCACTCACCAGATCTTCCTTGACCGGCGCGCCGGTCATCAACGATTCGAAGTTGGTGCGTCGCTCGTGTTGCCAACCCGGCTTCTGCGTGCCCAGCCAGTCCGGATCGGTCGGTTGATTGTTGCGCACGCTGATCGACGAGGGCGTGCGCTGGAAAACGTAGAGCTCCTTTGCACCGGCGCCAAGGTGCGGCACACATTGCACGGCGGTCGCCCCGGTACCGATGATTGCGATTCGTTTGTCATGCAAGCGGTCGAGATCGCCATGGGAATTGCCGCCCGTATACGCGTAGTCCCAACGGCTGGTGTGGAAGGTATGCCCCTTGTAGGTATTGATCCCTTTGATGGCAGGCAGCTTCGGACGGTTCAGAGGACCGTTGGAGTGGACCACAAAGCGCGCTTTCAGGTTGTCTTGGCGGTTAGTACTCACGGTCCAGCGCCGCTCTGCTTCATCCCACTCCGTCGATACCACTTCGGTCTGCATGAGCGCGATGTCTTCGAGATCGTAGGTATCCGCCAGTACCTGACAATACTCCAGGGTTTCTGGGGCATCGGTATACTTCTGGCGGGGCACAAAGCCGGTCTCTTCCAAGAGTGGCAGGTACACGTAAGATTCGATATCGCAGGACGCGCCCGGGTAACGATTCCAGTACCAGGTCCCGCCAAATCCACCACCTTTCTCGATGATCTTGAGGTCGTCGATGCCCGCCTGCTTGAGTCGCGCTGCGGCCAGCATGCCGCCAAAGCCGCCACCGATGATGACCACTTCGACTTCTTGTTCGAGGGGTTCACGATCAAAGCCCGGAGCTACATAGGGGTCATCTACATAGTGGGAAAAGTCCCCGGTCACCTCGATGTACTGGTCGTTGCCATCTGCACGGATGCGCTTGTCGCGCTCTTTGCGATACTTATCGCGCAGCGCGTCCGGGTCAAAGTCCAGTTTCTGATTGATGACGACATTCATGATTAACCTCCTCTCGCGTCCCAACGCCACTCAGCGCGGCGCTCAACTTCGCTTATCGGCGAACCGGCGATCCCGATCCAACCACAGCGCACAACTGCCCGCGCTATCAACCCCTTACTTTAACACCAACACGACGTGTCTTCTAAGCGCGTCAAAGCGCCTGAAATCGCCATACGAGCACCTCTGCACCTCAGTCAGCACGCTCCGGTCCAAGCCACGCGCCGACCATGTCGCCAACAAATTCCAGCACACCGTCGGTCATCTGTGCCCACCAGCCGTCACCACGATGCTGTACATCCCAAGCGAGGTTGGCCTGTTCGATCAGATAGTTGTGAATGTCCTCGGCCTCGCCCTGATCCAGGACATCGGCGAAACTGACCATGCCGAGGCCACTGTAAATACCCTCCAGCACAATTCGATCGAAGATCTGGTGCGTCCCCTGACTCATAAAACGCAGATCCGCAATGACCCCGCCCAGGCCGACGTTGATGCCATGGCACCGCTGGCAGTGGTTCTGGTAGAGGATGACGCCGCGATCCACAGAGGCCGCGTCACGCGGCGGTGGCGGCGGCGCTTGGGTCATCACCCGCTGATAAGGCTCGTCCGCAGGCAGCGTAGCCGTGCCACCCAGCTTATAGACCAGCAAGCGGTTTACCCCGGTCACCGGCGTGTATTGCGGCGCCATCAACCCGCCAATCCCACCCCAACCAGCGAGGATCGCGACATATTGCTCACCGTCGATCTCGTAGCTTATCGGAGCGGCTACAATCCCACTCCCGGTGTCGGCCGACCACAGACGGGTGCCATCGGCGGCGTCGTAGGCCACGAGTTGACGGCTGCCGTTACCCTGGAACACCAGTCCACCCGCGGTGGTCAGCACCCCGCCGTTCCACATGCCCTGGTGCTGTACCGACCAGCGTTGCTCCTGCAGCACCGGATCCCAGGCGATGAGTTTGCCGCGCAACAGATGCCGGAACACAGATTTTGTCAGGGCGTCGGGCAATGAAGACAAGATAGCGAACGTGTCGTCGGGATCACCCTGACCCAGATTCCAGTGATGTCCAGGCTGATGCTCGTATGAGTCTGCGGAACTGTAGATCTGAGCCATCTCCATCGCCGGTATATAAACCAGACCGGTGCTCTGGTTATAGGCCATGGGTTGCCAACTGTGGCCACCCAACGCCGCTGGCGAGGTTTCCTGAGGTTGAGCACTGTGGTCCGCGTTTTCCGTCTCGACCGGTCGCCCGCTCTCCAGGTCCACATGGCTCGCCCAAGTGACGGGCACGTAGTTGTCGGCCGCCAACAGCTCTCCCGTCGCGCGATCGAGCACATAGAAGAAGCCATTCTTGGGCGCCTGCATCAACACCTGGCGCATTTTGCCGCGAATCTCGATGTCGGCCAGGATCATGTGTTGGGTGGCGGTGAAGTCCCAGGTATCACTGGGGGTGGTCTGATAGTGCCAGCGGTATTCGCCACTCTGCGCATCGAGTGCGACGATAGAAGACAGAAAAAGATTGTCCCCGCCTTCGGGGCTGCGCAGCCAGCGATTCCATGGCGAGCCGTTGCCGACGCCGATGTAGAGCAGATCGAGCTGCGGATCATAGGCCATGGAATCCCAGACGGTGCCGCCGCCACCACTCTTCCAGTAGACGTCGCCCGTCCAGGTTCGGGCCGCCATCGCCAGGGCTTGGGACTCGTAGGGCTGGTCAGGCGCGCCGGGCACGGTATAAAACCGCCACGCCAGCTTGCCGGTCTTCGCATCATATGCGCTGACATATCCACGCACGCCAAACTCGGCGCCACCGTTGCCGATGATGACGTTACCGCGTACCACACGCGGTGCCCCGGTGATGGTATAGGGTCGCTCTGGGTCGATGGTGAGCACTTCCCAGCGCACACTACCCGTCGCGCGGTCCAGGCCGATCAGGCGACCATCGAGTGTGCCGACATAGACCATGTCGTCCCAGGCCGCGACCCCACGATTGACCACGTCGCAACAGGCGTTCGCACCCCACGCTCGAGGCACCTTGGGGTCAAAGCGCCATAACAGCTTACCGGTACGCGCGTCATTGGCGATCACCTCACTCCAGCTGAGACTGGTGTACATCACCCCATCCACCACCAGAGGTGTCGCCTCCAGACCGCGCGTCGTCGCGGTATCGAACGACCACGCCAAACCCAGCTGAGCCACATTGTCAGCGGTGATCCGCGCCAGCGGACTCTCGCGAGTCTCGGCATAATTGCGGCCATGGGTCAGCCAAACGCCGGGATCACGGTCAGCGCCGCTCAGGCGTTCGTGGTCGACCTCGCCGCCCACAACAGGGATGCTGGCGACCAGCAGGAGGCTGATCGCGGAATAGAGACAACAGGATTTCATCAAAGACTCGATCGCGGATACAACAGGACAAAATGCTGCAGCAATTGCCTTCGACAGGCAATGCAAAACCCTCTTTAATCCGCGCAAACCGCGTTACACTCAAACCGCCAGCCACCATCGAGGAACCGAGAATGCCCCCTTCAGATCAAGACCGTGACGCGCTCTTCAAGGCCTTTGGCCGGGCTTTCTTCAAGCAGGATCTGGACGCGCTGTACGAGGTGGTCACCGAAGACTTCACCTATTGCATTCAGATCGGCGATACACCGCGCGTGATGAACAGCCGTGCCCGGGTGGCGGCGTTCTTCGAGGATAGAAAGAGCTTGCAACGCGATCTGCGCTTCGAAGACGTGGTCTACCACCACGCCCCGGAAGCCACCTTCATGACCTATCGAGTCACGGGGGTTGAGGTGCCAACCGACACACCTTTCGAGCGCATCGGCGTGGAGCGCTATACCTTTCGCAACGGCAAAATTGCAGAAAAAGATGTCTACAGCCGCCCCATGCTAGCCGCGGCCGCATAAACCAGGACATCAGTCACCGAGATTGTCGATGTCGACAGCCGGCAGATTGCCATGCGGCGTGAAGCCGAGGATGCGACCGTAAAAGTACAGCTCTGACTCCAGGGCGATGATGTTATTTTCCGCTTTGCGAAAACCGTGCTGCTCCTCCTCGAACGGCACGTACGCGGTCGGTGTGCCGCGGGCCTTCAGAGCCGCATAGATCTTTTCCGATTGTGCCGGGGGTACCACCCGATCCTCCAAGCCCTGAAAGGTGATCAGCGGTGCGTCAAACCCTTCCAGCGCATTGATCGGCGATCGCGCGGCATACACGTCAGCCGCTTCGGGATAGGGCCCCACCATGGAATCCAGATAGCGCGATTCAAACTTGTGGGTGTGCTCGGCGAGCGCCGCCAGATCACTGACCCCAAAGTAGTTTGCCCCGGCCGCAAACACGTCTGTGAACGCGAGTGCGGACAAGGTCGTATAACCACCTGCGCTGCCCCCCCGAATCAACAGCCGCTCAGGATCGGCCTTACCTTGCGCTACCAGGTACTCGGTCGCCGCAACCGCATCTTCCAGGTCAACCACACCCCATTGGCCATTCAGCTGCTGCCGATACGCACGCCCATAGCCGGTGCTACCCCGATAGTTCACGTCCACTATCGCGATTCCGCGCGAGGTCCAGAACTGCTTGGCGATACTGAAGCCGGGACCGGTCGCCCCGGTGGGTCCGCCATGCATCAGCACCAGCAGAGGCGGCAGCTCACCATCCGGCGCCGCAAAGTCTGTGTTGAAAGGCGGGTAGTAGTAGGCATACGCCTCGCTGCCGCCTGCTGTGGGAAAGGTAATCGGCTGTGCTCGGGACAGATAGGCTGCATCGACAACATCCTCCCCCGAACGATGCAGCACGGTGGTTTTGTTGTCCTTAAGATGATGCGCAACCAACTGCCCCGGTCCGTCGTCGCGACCGCCGAGAAAATAGAGCTGCTCACCCCAAACACTGAGCCCTGCATAACCCGAGAAACCCAGCTCGAGTTTCTGCAGAGTGCCGTCTTCGAGGTCCAACAGACCAATCCCGTGCTCCTGCGCGTTACCAAACTCCACCACCGCCTGCGTATCCGAGCGCAGCGCAAACCAGGTCGTCCCCAACGCCCACAACGGTCCACCCAGCTCCGCGGCCAGCTCGTGTACCGCCTGCACGGAACCGTCAACCAGGCGATGCATATTCCACCACCCGGCCCGATCGGTGAGAAAATACAGGGTGCCGTTCGGCGACCAGGTGGGCTGTAAAACAGATTCATCAACACCTTGGTTGAGCCGGCGGACGTTGCGCAAGGTCCCATCGGCTGCCACATCCGCATGCCACAGGACCACATTGTCCCAGGGCATGTTGGGATGATCCCAGCTGATCCAGGCCATCCGTGCGCCATCCGGGCTGATGCTCGGATATCCCACAAAATCGCTCTGCTGCCACAGCACTTCCCCATCGTGTGCTTCACCATCGAGGCTTATCGCGACCAGCGCATTAACGGCCTCCCCTGCCCCAGTCTCACTCAGACCACGATGATCTTCCCGCACGCACAGCAAGCGTTGGCGCGCAGCGTCCATGCTACAATCCGCGTAGCGCACCCCATCCGACGCGCTCAGGCGCTGCGGCGAGCCCCCAGCTGTAACCCTGTAGAGGGCCTGATCGGCAAAGTTGCTGAAATACACCACGCCATCGTGCACCAGGAACGACTTGCCACCATACTCGTGCACCCGTGTCCGCACGCTGAACTCGGCCGGTGTGACCTCCTCGCCCCCGGTGTCGGTCCGGCGCATCAGCACATAGCGCCCCGCTTCCTTGGGGCGCATCTCGAGCCAATACAAGTCATCGCCATCGAGTTGCAAACCGAGCAGCGCATTGCTGGCACCGGCCGCGAGCTCAGCACTGATGGGGGATACCCAAGTACCGTAAGGGGCGGTGGTCATGGCGGTCTCCTTGTGCGCGGAATTGTCGGACGCTGGGGTTGTCGGGTTCGGACCGCATGCGGCGGCGGCGACGAGCAGCCAGATCGCGAGTAGCGATAATCGGAAGTTCAACATCAAAGGTCTTTTGTTACAGCTCCAGGGGCACAGCATGCCAGGGTATGTGAGCCGGGACCAGAAGACGTGAAGACCTGCCGATGTGGATGCTCTGTAAAGGCGCGAAGCCCGACCCTGTATCCCACGTGCGTGCCACACCAAACGTCGCCTGAAAAAGGCATCTGTAGCATTTCCGGCATGCTGCTTTGCCAGAAGATCGGGCACCGCAGACTCGAACTGGCGCCTGTGACTACAGAAAACGATCATCCTGCACAATAACAAGTGCGAGTTTTCTGGCCATCGCGCCAGTATATTAGAGCCACGGTGTAACAACGCGCGTCTTCTGCAGAGCTTGCCCGGTGGCTCAACGCAGCAGAAGTTGCTACGCGGCAGGCGCACACAATCACAAACACAGGATTATCAAAATGCCGTTACAAAAACGGACCGGCGCCCTGGATGGCGGCCTCAACGAGTTATCGATTGCCCGCAATGAAACCGACTTGCTGATCTGCGAAAACCACGATATTGAGCCAGAATCATTTACCGCCCAACTCGAACGCCCTGCCCTGCGGCGCGGTGCAGCGACTCGCTCTATCGCCCCCCTGCCCGCCGCCAGAGTCACGGTGAAACTGATCGTCGCCGCCGATGCGGTTGCTGCGACGGTCGCAAGCCTGGGTGACCTCGGCGCCGACATCATATCCCAGGGCCCTCAAGTGATCCTCGCGGATGTCCCACCGGACAATCTGCCCGCGCTCGAAGCCATCGCCGGCTTGAAGCGCGCCGAGTATTCGCGCCGCTTGCAATTTCGCATGGACCAGGCCCGCGGTGCGGCGACACGTACCGATCTAGCGCTGGGCCAACACCCGACTATCCGCGGTGACAATGTGGTCGTCGGGATTGTCGACAGCGGCGTGGACTGGCGCCATGGCGACTTTCACAATGCTGACGGCACCTCACGAATGGAGATGTTCATGCATGCCGTACAGCAAAACGGCGCCGATACTTTCACCGAATTCTCCAACGCGGACATCGATCGGGCGTTGAACGGGATTGGCAACGTCCCGCAGGGCGACCTGAACGGGCATGGCACCCACTGTGCATCGATTGCCACAGGCAACGGCTCGACCCTGGCGGATGCCCGCTATCGAGGAGTTGCACCGAACGCAACGTTGATGGGGGTGCGCACAGACACTTTGCACGATACGCACACTATCGAAGGCATTCGCCGCATTTTCGAACGGTCCGGCGACCGACCCGCCGTGATCAATCTCTCCCTTGGCGGACACATCGGCGCGCACGATGGCACAAGCGCTCTCGAAAACGTCATCGCACAGGAATCCGGGGCCGGGCGCATCATTGTGGCTGCTGCCGGTAACGAAGGTGGGGACCGGATCCACTTCGACGGCGAACTGGTGCAGGGGGCTGACCTCGATATCGAATTCACGATCCGGGACGACCTGCAGTTCATCGACGTCTGGATTCCCCGCGACGATGAGGTAAACATCACAATCATCGACCCAAACGCAATCGAAACGGAACCGGATGGCTCCGTCCAGCAGACCAACGCCGGTGCGTTTCGGGCGGACTTGCGCGTCGATCAGTTCAACGGCGACGTCAATCTGTTCTTTGCAATCGCGGGCAATCAGTTGGGGCGACGCTGGCGCATCCGACTGCAGGCAGTCTCAGTCCAACAAGGACACGTACACGCGTGGGGGCACACACGCAACGCAAATTTTGCGCGCAACATTTTCATGACCGAAACGTCACCGCGCTACAGCATCGGCATGCCGGCCACAGAAGAACGCGCCATCGCCGTGGGCGCTTGGGTCAGTCGCGCGGAAATCGCACCGGGCGGCGTCACGCCGCCGGGACTGGTCACCGGGC
>JBCCHL010000178.1:0-8735 GCA_039028775.1 Pseudomonadota bacterium
GCCGACCGCAACTGTCGACCACACATCGCCTCCCGATTCAGAGGGGAGCGCTGAGGTTACGGACACAGCACGCCCGAGCGCGGCAAAATCCGACTGGCATTCCTATCGACGACTCCTGGGTTACGTGCGGCCGCACTGGCATCTGCTAGCAGTTTCGATTCTGGGCTTTGGCGCTGCTGCGGGTGCGGCTGCGTTTTTTGTAGACCTCTTTGGTGACCTCATCGACAGCTGGGATAGTGCGGCCCAAGACGCTGCCTTGAGCATTCCGTTGCTGATGGGGGTCGCAGCCTTGATCAGAGCTGCCGGAACGATCATCGGTGAGGCGCTGATTTCTCGGGTGTCTTTTAATGTGGTCTACAGCTTGAGAGCTGAACTGTTCGAGCAGTTGTTGCGCCTGCCCAGCAGCTTCTTCGATCAGAACGCGCAGGGACACATCGTCTCCAGATTGACCTTCACGGTCTCGCAGATGCGTGACACCGGCACCGACGCTTTGAAAGCCATCATCCAGGACGGACTGTCGGTGATCATTTTTCTCGCTGCGATGCTATTGCTCGACTGGCGCCTGACGCTGTTGTTTATCGGCACCGCGCCGGTGCTGGCCCTGGTTGTTGTATTCGCCAGCAAACGCTTCCGCCGCATCAGTCGCCGCATCCAGGGTTCGATGGGGGATGTGACCCACGTCGTTTCCGAAACCGTCTCCGGATATCGCGTCGTGCGCACCTTCGCCGGTGCCGACTACGAAAGGGAACGGTTCGATCGATCCAACAAAATCAATCGCCAACAGAATCTGAAGATGGCATTGACCAAGGTCATGAGTTCGCAGCTCAACGAGACGATTGTGGCGATGGCCATATGTGGGGTCATCATGATGATGTACGGCATGGCGCAGGGTATGACCGCCGGTGATGCGGTGGAGTTTCTGGGTTACGCCGGCATGCTCGGGCGTCCGATCCGTAAGCTCTCGGAGGTCAACGCCAAATTGCAGCGAGGTCTCGCGGCGGCCGAAGATGTGTTCTCACAGCTCGACGTGGCGACCGAGAAAGACGCGGGGGATCTCGAGGTAGAGCGGGTTCGTGGCGCGATACATTTCGACGATGTGTCGTTTTCTTACGGAGGCCCCGGCGTGCTGCGCAACGTCTCGGTACAGATCGAACCGGGGCAGACGGTCGCCATCGTTGGGCGTTCGGGCAGTGGAAAAACGACCCTCGCCAGCTTGATACCGCGTTTTTATGATGTGACCAGCGGGCGCATTACGCTCGATGGCTTAGACATTCAGGATTATGATCTGAGCGCGCTGCGCAGCCAGATCGCCCTGGTCTCGCAGCAGGTGACGCTGTTCAACGATACGTTGCGTAACAATGTCGCCTACGGCGCGTTGGCCGGTGTGTCAGAAGATGACATCCTAACCGCCATTCGGCAGGCGCACGCGGATGAGTTCATCGCCGGCATGCCTGAAGGATTGGATACGATCGTGGGGGACGATGGTGTGCTGCTCTCCGGTGGACAGCGGCAGCGCGTGGCGATTGCGCGGGCACTGCTCAAAGACTCGCCGGTGCTGGTTCTGGATGAGGCGACATCCGCGCTCGATAATGAGGCCGAGCGATACATCCAGGCTGCGCTGGAGACCGTGATGCAGGGGCGTACGACTATCGTGATCGCACACCGACTGTCCACCGTCGAGGCTGCAGATCTGATTCTGGTTATGGAACAGGGCCGCATCGTCGAGCAGGGCGATCACCAGGAATTGCTCGCTCAAGGTGGCGCCTACGCAGAACTCTACAGCGCTCAGTTCGAAGATGATGACGAGGTGGCGCCAAAGCAGTCTGTGCCGGCGCGCGTGATCAATGCCGATGATGACTTCGAGTATGCCGAGCAGCACAGCGGTCTGGCGTCCGCCTGGTATCAAGGTGCCTGGTGGCTGCACCTATTACGCCCGCTGGCGTGGGTTTACGGAATGGTGACAGATCGCCGCAGACGTCGATATCTCCGTGATGATAAGCCACTCGATACGTCGCTGCCGGTGATTGTTGTCGGCAACATCACAGCGGGGGGAACGGGCAAGACACCGCTCGCTGGCTGGATTGTTGAGCAGCTCCGAGAGCGGGGTTTCAATCCAGGTATCGTCAGTCGCGGTTACAAAGGTAGTCAGAGTAAGAGTGGTGGCCTAGTGCCGATCGGTGGCGATCCTGAGCAGTATGGTGATGAGGCCGTACAGGCCCGCAACCGGCTGCGTTGCCCCGTCGCGATCGCGGCTCACCGTCCTGATGCGGTCGCTCTACTGGTTGACGCGGGCTGTGACATCGCGGTCTCGGATGACGGGTTACAGCACTATGCGATGCGACGCGATATTGAAATCGCGGTTTTGGACGGTACACGCGGGGTTGGAAATGGCTTGCGCATACCTGCGGGACCGATGCGCGAAGCGGTGAGCCGCCTCAAAACCGTTGACTGGGTTGTCACCCACGGCAAGGAGATAGACCTGGTCGCGGGTGCAAGCTTGATGCAGTTAGTGCCGCACAGTTTCGAAAACCTGGCCACCGCACAGGTGCTGCTGCCAGAAGACTTTGCGGCGACCTTTCCGTTTGTCCATGCGGTCTGCGGCATTGGACACCCCGCTCGCTTCTTCTCCAGCCTGCGTCACACCGGGGTAGACTTCGATTGTGTCGCATTCCCGGACCACCATGACTTCAAGCCCCAAGACGTGCAGTTCCCCGATGGTGCTCCCGTAGTCTGTACCGAAAAGGACGCGACTAAAATCGCTTTTGGGGAAGCTGCCCAACATGGCGTCTGGAGCATGCGGGTAGAAGTTGCCATGCCGGGTCAGGCGGAGGCGCGCTTGGAGCGACTACTTGAGGATGCGCAAATTCGGCCCGCGGGATTAGGCGCTTGAAGCGCGTCATCGTCATTCCGGCGCGCCTGGCTTCGCAGCGACTGCCCAACAAACCTCTGGCTGATATCCACGGCGTACCGATGGTCGTACGCACCGCAACCCAAGCGGCGCAGGCATCCGCTGACAGGGTCGTGGTTGCGGTCGACGATGAGCGCGTTGCGGAAGTTGTGACAGAGCATGGATTTGAGGCGCTCTTGACCGCCGCGACGCATCCCTCCGGATCGGACAGGACCATGGAAGTTGCCCAACGCCTAGGATTGGAGGATCAGGATGTTGTGGTCAACGTGCAGGGGGATGAACCGCTCCTGCCGCCGCAGGTCATCGACGCGCTGTTGGACTTTGTCGGCACCGACACAGATACCGAGATCGCCACGGTGGCAGAGCCGCTCTCATCGACGGCGGACTTCCTGAATCCCAATGTGGTTAAGTTGGTGATCGATGACCGGAATAGGGCGCTCTATTTTTCTCGAGCCCCGGTCCCGTACCCAAGAGATGAGATGGAAGCGTTGGACGATGCCGGTGTGCGTGGGCTGGGGGCGCTGCGACATGTTGGGATGTATGCGTTTCGGGTCGCGGCGCTCGCCGACTTTGTCACTCAAGGGGGCGGTCGTCTTGAGCAGACCGAAAAACTTGAGCAATTGCGTTGGTTGCAGAGTGGCCGCTCGATCGCGGTACTGCGATGGGAGGCCCCAATCCCAGGTGGCGTCGACACCCAGGCGGACCTCAAGATGGTGCGGGACATCATCGCGCGAGGCGGTTAAGGCGTCGACACGGCCAATCTCTTCGGCATGCAAGCCCGGATGGTGTCGAGCTGAACCCCCGCCGCACGATTGCGCCTAAGGCTGAATCTATTTTGGCGCCATCCTTATGCCGCCGTCCAACCGCATCGTCTCACCGTTGAGGTAAGCGTTTTCGATGATCTGCTGGGCCAGTTGGGCATACTCGGGCGGTAGCCCGAGGCGTTTGGGATACTGCACCATCTGAATCAAGGGTTCGCGTACCTCATCCGTTGCGCCGGCCATCATCGGCGTATCGAAAATCCCCGGGGCGATCGTGCAGACGCGCACACCCTGGCGGGTCAGATCGCGGGCGACCGGCAGCGTCATACCCGCTACGCCAGCTTTGCTCGCTGCATAGGCAGCCTGTCCGACCTGTCCGTCGAAGGCTGCGACCGATGCGGTATTGATAATCACCCCGCGTTCCAGGCCGTTGCCCTCTGGTTCGTTTTCGGCCATAACCACTGCACACTTGCTCAGGGTGTTAAACGTGCCCAGGAGGTTGACCTGAATGACGCGGTTGAAATAGTTCAGCGGCAGCGCACCGTCGCGCCCGACGGTGCGACCCGGGGTACCGATGCCAGCGCAATTGACGTTGATGTGAATCGCGCCGAAGTCCGCTTTGACGGCGGCGACAGCGCTGGCCACAGATTCGTCATCCGTGACGTTTACCGCATACGCTTTGGCCTCACCCAATGCGGCCGCGGTTTCGTCACCGAGGTCCTGGTTGAGGTCGAATATGGCGACCTTGCCACCGTGCGCCACGATCATCTCCGCGGTTGCGCGGCCAAGGCCGGAAGCGCCGCCGGTGATGACCGCGACTTTGTTGTTGATGTCCACAGCTGTTCCTCGTTCGGCCGACTAAAATCCGAGCTGGAATTTTAGAACGTTGGCGTATCGAGTGCCAACGCCTCCACGCATCTTGGACTCGATAAAGGCAAGCGGGGCGAGGATAATTGTGCTCTATGAGCAAGCCTGATCATGAAGCTATCCCTCCTGTGGCCACCTGTTTTACGCCGGAATTTCTCAATCCGGAGTCGGCGGATAGCGCGCTGTATTGGTTGCGGCATCACGTCGCCTGGGAGCGCGAGCGCTTCACCATTTTCGGTCGCACGCGACTGGTACCACGCAGTCTGGCGTGGTTTGGTGACTCTGGCGTCAGCTATCGGTATACCGGCATCGAACATACGGCCCATGGCTGGCCGCGGGATCTGCAACGCTTGCGCTCTGCGGTGGAGGCGCACAGCGGGGCAAGGTTCAACTTCCTGTTGGCCAATCGCTACGATGATGGCAGCCAATACATGGGGTGGCATCGCGATGATGAACCGGAGTGCAGTCCTCTGATCGCCTCTTTGAGTCTCGGTGCGACCCGTCGTTTTCGAATTGCAGCGGCCGACCCCAGTGATGCTGCTCTTGTCTATGATCTCGGGCACGGCTCGCTGTTGATCTTCGATGGGCGGCGCCGGCACACACTCTGCAAGACCCAGCGTCGCGTCGCCCAACGCATCAACCTGACGTTTCGACAGGTGCAGTAGACGATGTCCCTGATGCCCGACTTTGTTGTGCCTAACACGCTGGCGTTGCGTTCGACGAGTATTCGTGGAGCTGCTTGTCAAACGATCGGGGATGTGCGTGATGCGATCGCCGATGCAAGGCGGGCCCAGCTGCCTCTGCGGGTGATCGGCGAAGGTTCCAATGTGGTGGCCAGCGATCGTATAGAGACAGCGATTGCTGTGAATCAGATTCCGGGCGTGGACGTTCTCGAGCGCACCGATGAGCAGGTCAGGTTGCGGGTCGGGGCAGGCGTTAATTGGCATTACCTTGTTATGCACAGCCTTGCGGAGGGTTGGCACGGCCTGGAAAATCTCGCGCTGATTCCAGGGTCGTTAGGCGCAGCTCCGGTACAGAACATCGGTGCCTATGGCGCTGAGCTATCGGGTTTTGTTGCGCGTGTCGATGTGGTGACGCGGGAACTCGAGCATCGGGTACTGAGCCGGGCGGAGTGCGGGTTCGGTTATCGCACCAGTGTTTTTCAGAACCGGCTCGATTGGGTGATCACCGGTGTCGAGCTGGTCCTTTCCAGAGTGCCGCGGGTTAACCTGACTTATCCAGAGGTGGCGAACGCGTTGACCGGTGTAGAGGCTCCCCAACCGCAGGACGTTGCGCAAGTTGTGATCGCGATACGGCGCAAGAAATTACCAGACCCGGAGACCGACCCCAACGTGGGCAGTTTCTTTCGAAATCCGGTGGTGAGCGAGACGCTTGCAGTCGAAATTGGCCAGCAGATCGAAGGTCTGGTCCGCTATGAGGTCGAGGCTGGGGTTAAACTCAGTGCGGCGCAGCTCATCGACCGGGCGGGTTGGAAAAGCAAACCCGGAGCACGCGTTTCGTGCTGGCAGACCCAGCCTCTGATTCTGGTGAACCGTGGCGGGGCGAGCGCGGAAGATGTCCTCGAATTCGCCGAACGAATCCGGGTGGACATCCTCCAACGCTATCGGGTTCAGCTCGAACTGGAACCGTCTGTGCTGTCCTGATCCTGGTTGCCACCCTTGGGCAGAACGCCCTCCGACTGCAACTGTGCTTCCCGTTCACGGCGCTTTATCTCCCGGGGATCGTTGGCGGCGCGCTCGGGTCGACGAGGAGTAGCCTCCGCAGGGGGCTCGCCAGTTTGTTCGGTAGCACTCGATTCTCCTGCATCAGCAGCCGTGGCAGGTTCAGCCTCGGCGCTTTCACCGGTGGCCGCTTCAGCTTGGGCGCGCTCTTCGATTTGCGCTGCCGAAGCCGCGTCCTCTTTTCCTGCAGACGCCGATTCTTCAGCTTTCGCCGGGGCCACCGGGTCGGGGGTGTCGGCTTCTTGTGTTGCCGTGTCAGGGTCTGCGCTGGCGGGCACGGAGACCGAGCCTATGGCGCTATGGACTGTTGCGGGCGCTTCGTCGGTTGTTGCGCGGGCTTCCGGCGCAGGCGCTTCTATCTCAGCCGCAGGCGCTTCTAGCCCAGCCGCAGGCGCTTCTAGCCCAGCCGCAGGCGCTGTTGATTCGACCGCGGGCGCTTCTGATTGAACTTCAGGCGCTTTATCGGCCGCAGGCGCTTCTTGAGCCTCAGCTGAGGCAGCGTGGGTCACCGCTTCGGTAGCCGCAACGACTCCGCCTGTAGCGGCCGCTTTGCCTTTGCTGCGCGGGTCGTTGGCAGCCCGTCGCGGGCGGGCGGGTGTCTCGGGCACCGTCTTGGCTGCGGTGGACTCCGTGACAGATGTCGCCGCTGCGGCCTGCTCGACCGTGGTTTGCGCGGGCTGCGCTGCCTGGGGCTTGGGCGTACTTTGATCTACCGGTTTGTCGGTTCGATTCTGCGTGGATCGCTCGCTGCGGTTGCGCTTGGGCGCACGCTTGCTGCCTGCCAGCGTTTCCTCGCTGGGTTCGCGCTCCTCACGGGTGGCACGCGGCTTGTTGTCCTTGCGCTGACTCTTAGCCTTATCTTTGCTCCGATCTTTGCCTTCGTCGTGACTGCGGTCGTCGTCTCTGGATTTGTTGTTGCGACGCCCCTTGCCCCGGTCCTTGTCATCGCGCTCTTCCCTCGGAGTTGCGCGATCCTGCTTCGGACCCTTGTTGCGCTGCTCGGATTTGTCCTCCTGATCCTTTTTCCCGCCGCGCTTCTTGTCGTGCTGACGGTCGCTCTTGGCGCGGTGCCCCTCGCCTGTGCGCGGGTCTTCTTTGCGACCTTTACCGCCGCGACCGCGACCTTTCTTTCTTGTGTCGTCGTCCTTGTCACCACCCGCTTTGGACTTGCGAGCTTGAGCCGGCGGCGCGGGCTCCGGTGCCAGACCCGTGGGGAACAGTTTGTTGCGCAGACGCGACCACAGAGAAGGGTCGTCCGCGCTCGGAATGGCGGTCGGAGCGGGTGTCTCGGCCTGGGCCTGGGGTGGAGGCGTGCTGGGGGCGATGGCCTGCACCGCCGCCTGGGGTGGTCGCGGTAACGGCGTGTCGCTCGGCAGCTCTGCGTCCGCATGCTGATTGGCGAGGTCCGATAACAGATCGCTCGGCTGTTCCCCTTCTTCCGCCACGTGATCGTCCCGCAGGCGTTCGACGATGTAGTGCGGAGTTTCCAGGTTGGTGTTGGGGATGATCACGATGTGGGTGCCGGTGCGTTGTTCGATCTCTGCCACGTCCTGACGCTTCTCGTTGAGTAGGTAGGCGCCCACACCTAACGGTACCTGGGCGCGCACCGTAGCACTGCGTTCTTTCAGCGACTCCTCTTCCATCACCCGCAGGATGGCCAGTGCCAGAGACTTGGTGTCGCGGATACGACCCTGCCCGTTGCATCTCGGACACAGACCTGTGGTGATCTCCTCCAGGGATGGGCGTAAGCGCTGGCGGCTCATCTCGAGCAGGCCGAAGCGCGAGATCCGGCTCACTTGAATGCGCGCACGGTCCGCTTCCAATGCGTCGCGCATGCGGTTTTCCACTGCGCGCTGATTCTTCTGATTCATCATGTCGATAAAGTCGATGACGATCAGCCCGCCGATGTCGCGGATACGCAGCTGGCGGGCGATCTCGTCCGCGGCTTCGAGGTTCGTATTCAGCGCGGTCTCTTCGATGTCTGAACCCTTGGTCGCGCGCGCGGAGTTGATGTCGATGGACACCAGCGCCTCGGTGGGGTCGATGACAATGCTGCCGCCAGACGGCAGCTTCACGGTGTGCTGGAATGCTGTTTCGATCTGACTCTCGATCTGGTAGCGGCTGAACAGCGGGATCGCGTCTTGATAGCGCTTCAGTTTGTCCGTATAGCGCGGCATCAGCTGGTCGATAAAACCGGCTGCTTCATTGTATGCGTCTTCACCCTCGATCAGGATTTCGTTGACGTCACGGCGGAGATTGTCGCGGAACGCCCGCTGGATAGCACTGTTCTCCTGATACAGTAGGGAGGGGGTCTTTTCACTTTCCCCTGCCTGACCAATCGCCTCCCACAGTTGCAGCAGGTAATCGAGATCCCAGTTCAACTCTTCGCCGCTGCGTCCGACCCCGGCGGTGCGGACGATCACGCCCATACCCTGGGGCAGGTTGAGCTGTGCGAAA
>JBCCHL010000179.1:0-8606 GCA_039028775.1 Pseudomonadota bacterium
GGCTGGCAGCGCCGGGTGCTGGCCGCGGGACGGGTGACCCTGAGCGTCTTTCACGGCGATGTGGCCGAAGGCCTGGCCGACTTGCAGACCCGTCAGCAGCAACCCGTCGATGCCTGGTTCCTGGACGGTTTTGCCCCGGATCGCAATCCCGATATGTGGCGCCCGGATCTGTTTACCCGGATCGCGGACATGAGCCGAGCGCAGAGCAGCGTCACCACCTTTACCGCGGTCGGGCAGGTACGTCGCGATCTGCAGAGCGCGGGTTTCACCATGCGCCGGGTCGATCAGCGCCCACACAAGCGCGAAAGTCTGGCCGGCCGCTTGATGGGCAAGCCTGCGCGTCAGCCGATTATCCCGCCTAAGCGGGTCAGCGTGGTTGGCGGCGGTATCGCCGCGGCCAGTACGGCCCGACACCTCGCAGAGCAGGGCATCGGCGTCGATCTGATCGCCCCCACTGGCCTTGCCGATGGCGCATCACAGATCACTAGTGCAGTCTGCCATGGCCGCCTGCTCGGGGATCGCTCCGCGGCGGCCGATCTGCGCGCACAAGCGTTCCTCTACAGCACCGCCTATCTGCGTCAGGCGGTAGGGTTTGACGGCCACGGGGTGCTGCAGGTCCAGGGGCCGACCATGGACGCACGCAAGTTGGGCCGCATCAGCACGGCCTACGACGCCAGCAATCCCGCGCAGGGTTGGGTAGATGCGTGTACGCCTGAACAAGCATACCAACGCAGTGGCTTTCGCCCTCAAGGTGACAGCCTGTGGTTTGCCCAGGCCGGTGCGATCGATCTGGCGGCCACCACACGTGCGCTGGTCGACCATCCGGGCATCGAACCACTGACCCGGCCAACCGCGCAAGACCAGCCTGAGGTCTGGTGCACCGCGGATGCGATCCTCCAGGTCTCCGGTTGTGAACACCTGGAGATCAGCACCATCCACGGGCAGCTCGACGTGTACAGGCATGCAACCAATATCCGGGCGCCCATCGTCGGCAACGGCTACTTCGTCCCGGGTGCAGGCGAAATTACGTTGGGCGCCACCTACGAATATTCGCCGTGGTCGACGGCGCGTGCACGGGCTCACAATCTCGACGCCAACCGCCCGTATCTGAACGATGCGGACCTTGGGCCCGCTGCCCGTTCGATCAAAGCCGCGCGGGCGGTATCGAGCGATCGCACGCCGATCATCGGGCCACTGGGGGATTTGTGGCTGAACCTGGCCCACGGCTCGATGGGTGCGACCACCGCACCGCTGGGTGCGGCGGTGATCGCGAGCAGACTTTTGGGCTGGATCAGCCCGGTGAATCCGGCGGTAGAAACGGTGCTGGACCCGGACCGCTTCGCCCGACGACAGGCGCGCCGCGGACGTCGCCACGGCCGCTAGAACGGCTCAGGGGTTGGTGATCACCCGCAAGTTGATCACACTGTCGATACCGCAGATCGCGTCGAGCAGGCCCTGATCCGGGGCACTGGCGATGTCGATGATGTTGTAGGCCACATCGTCGCGGCTCTTGTTGATCAGATCGATGACGTTGATGTTGCGATCGGCCAGCACCGAGGTCATCTGCCCGAGCATGCCCGGTACGTTCTGGTTGATCACCGCCAGGCGGTGCGCACCGGGTTCGACCGCGCCGACACTGACCGCCGGGAAGTTCACCGAGTTGATCACGCTGCCGGTCTCCAGGAAACGGATGAGTTGATCCGCCGCCATCACGGCACAATTTTCTTCCGCCTCGGCGGTGCTGGCACCCAGGTGCGGGGTCAGCATGACATTGGGGTGATCAATGAGCCCCGGCACCGGGAAGTCGGCCACATATTTACCGACCTGGCCAGAAGCGAGCGCCGCGCTCAGTGCCGCGGCATCGACGATCGGCTGCCGGGCAAAGTTCAACAGCACGCTGCCGGGTTTGAACGCGGCCAGGCTCTGGGCATTGATCAACCCTTCGGTCGCCGGCAGCAGCGGCACGTGCAGGGTCACAAAATCGGCGCTGGCGAACAGCTCGCTCAGATTTTCTTTGCGCTCCACCTGGGAGGGCACCCGCCAGGCCGCTTCGACGGACAACGCCGGGTCATGACCCACAACCCGCATGCCGAGGTCGAGGGCCGCACGCGCGACCAGCGAGCCGATGGCACCAAGGCCCACCACGCCGAGGGTCTTGTTGATCAGTTCGGTCCCTTTGAAACGTTTCTTCTCCGCCTCGACCATGCTGTTGAGTTGCGCCTCGTCACCCTCATCCGCCAGCGAGCGTACATAGTTCACGCCGCCGAGCACATCGCGCGAAGCCAGCAGCAGAGCGGTGAGGACCAGCTCTTTGACCGAGTTGGCGTTGGCGCCGGGGGTGTTAAATACCACAACCCCCGCCGCTGAGCAGGCTTCGACCGGAACGTTGTTGGTCCCCGCCCCGGCGCGAGCGATCGCGCAGACCGAAGGCGAGATGTCCGCATCCTGAACCTTGTGGCTGCGCAGCAGCAATGCCTCAGGATCATCTACCTGCGCACCCACTGCATAGGTGGTGTCGTTAAAACGGTCGAGACCGACCTGCGCGATGGCGTTGTAGGTGCGTATGCGGTACATGTGCAGATGGCTTGCCCAGAAAAAGAGCGCGCAAGTTAGGGGCGCGCAAGGGCAAAGTCAAGGCACTGGTCGTAGGGAATGAAATCTATGCGCAAATGGAATGAAAGCTACTCAGCTTTGGTCATAGACCGGATGCTGCGCGCAGCTGCGCAAAGATCGCGCTGGTCGCATCGCCGACATCAAAGGCGCGCAGCCGCGCCAGATAATCGGGTGCCTTGGCGGTGATGTCCGCCAGGGCGGCTTGCAGGCTGGCGGGGTTCAGGTCTTCCTCCACGACGACCAGGCTCAAGCCGTGGCGTTCGGCGTACGCAGCATTGTCGATCTGATCGCCCCGCGACGCTTTAGCCGATAGCGGCACCAGGATGTTGAGTTTGCCGAGCGCGACCCACTCGAAGAGTGAATTGGCACCGGCACGGGACAGCACCACATCCGCGGCGGCGACCACATCGCCCCACTCTTCGCTCAGGTACTCGAACTGTTGATACCCATCGAGTTCGAGCGCCGCCCGCTTACCGGGCCCGCAAACGTGCACCACCGCATAACGGGTGAGCAGTTCCGGCAGGGCATCGCGCACCACCGCGTTCAGATGCGCCGCACCGAGGCTGCCCCCGGTGACGACCAACAGCGGTCGGTCATCGAGGCCGAGGAACGCACGCCCGCGCGTCGCATCGCCATCGCGCATCACTTCCCGCAGCGGCGTGCCGGTGTGCACAATTTTGTGCCGTCTGGAACGCTTCGAGTCTTCGTGCTCGGCCGCAAAACTGGTGCACAGAATCGACACAAACGGCAACAACAAACGATTGGCAAGGCCGGGGGTCAGATCCGACTCGTGCGCGACCACGGGGATGCGACGCAACCAGGCCGCGAAGCCCACCGGAAACGAGACGAAGCCGCCTTTGCTGAACACCACATCCGGGCGCAGACGCCCCAACAACCAGTAGCTCTGCCATATGCCGAGCAGCACCCGCAGCAAATCGGTGACATTCTCCCAGGAGAAGTAGCGGCGCAATTTGCCGGTCGCGACGGCGTAGAATTCGACCTCCAGCGCCTCTATCAGGTCCGCCTCGAGCCCGGAGTGGGTGCCGATAAAACTCACCTGCCAACCCTCGTCCAGAGCGGTGCGCATGACGGGCAACGCCGGCAGGACATGGCCTGCGGTACCTCCGCCGGTGACGAGCATATGTGCCATCAATAACCCAGGACGTCTTTCAGTAGGGGTACGGTGATCTTGCGCAGCCGCGCCAACGATGCCTGGTCCAAGCGCTCCAGATCTTCGAGCAGGCGGGCGAGTTCCCGCGGTCCTCGGGCCAACCAGTAATCGAGCACCGCCTGACCCAACTCGTAGCCACGGGCACTGGCACGACGGCGCAGCAGCAGGGCTTTACCCTCATCGTCCAGTGGATAGAGCGCAAAGTGTTGCAGACTGCGTACCCGGGATGCCAGATCCTGCAGCTCAAATCCTACCTCTTGGGCGGGCTGCTGATGGCAGAGCAGCAGCCGCCCGCCTTCGAGCAGGAGACGCTGCACAATCGCAAACAGCAGCTGCTGTTCGTGGGACCCGGTCAGGCGGTCTACGTCGTCCAGCGCCACGACCTGCCCATGGCGGGTGGCATGTTCCAGCGCATGCCCGAGGGCGGCCGCGCCGGGCGGGTAATCTCCGCAGCCGACGTACGTCGCCATCACGCCCTGCTCATGGGCGTGCAGCAGGGTGGCGCGCAGGAGGTGGCTGCGCCCGCTGCTGGGCGCGCCGTACAACCAGACCCCATCAAATTCGGGCGCACGGCGGTTGGCGCGCGGCAACGGGCGCTGCAGAAACGTGACCAATTCATCGTTGCGGCCGCAAACAAAGTTGTCGAAGGTCTGACTCTGCGGCACGTCGAGCCGCAGGGTGAACTGTTCAGGAGGCATCGCGTTTGCGCGGCAAATCCGCCGCCCGGCGCAGCTCCTGCAGCTCCCGCAACGAGCGGTAGCGCTTGCGCTTCTTCCCTTCCCGGTAGGCTTTGGAACCCCAGGTGAAGATGTAATCAAGACCGCTGCCCACCCCCAGAATAGCGAGCAGATAAAAACACCAGGGATCGGTCAGCGCGGCGGCGATCTCGCTCAGCACACCTGCGGGCAGCAGACTGAAGAGCACGAGCAGTAAGGTCACAATCTGCAGGGTGGTGTTGATCTTGCTGATCATCGTCGGCGCGATATGGACCTCTTCGTAGAGCAGCTTGTAGACGCCAGCACCCGCGATGATGGTGGTATCGCGCAGCAACACGATGATCGCGACCCACAGCGGGATATGGCCCTGGAAGGTGAACACCACAAACACCGCAGCGACCAGCAATTTGTCGGCCAGGGGGTCGAGGGTGGCGCCCAGATTGCTCTGCCATTTGAAACGCCGGGCCAGGTAACCATCGAGGGCATCCGAGACCCCGGCCACCAGCATGAGATAAAAAGCCTCGACGTACTTGCTCTCCCACAAGAACCAGGTGGTCGGCACCACCAGCACGATGCGCAGGATCGTGATGATGTTGGGGATGTCGCGCGGAGCTAACCCTGCCATGTGAACTCGATTCGCCCCAGGAGTGGGCTGTCAGGGAGCGCCAGTTCGCCCCCGAGCGTCAGGAGCTGCAGCAGTTGATCGGATTGGGCACGCGAGACCAGCGTGATCTCGATCGCCGCACCGCGCAGTCCCTCGATGCGCGCTGCGTCGACAAATTCCAGCGCCTGCAGAAAGGCGAGCAGATCCGCATATGCCTGGACGTCCTCCACCCCGGTGATCGCGATCTGGTGCTGCTGCTGATCCCGCGCCAGCACGGCGTAGCGCTCCGCGAGTTGATTGGCGAGAGTGTGGATGGGTGCACTGGCTGCGGCCTGCGCGGTGGCGAGTTGGCCGGGGAGCTGAAATTGCGCCTCATCCACCCAGGCCACATCGGCATCCATATCGGTGATCACCTGGGGGGCGCGCAGTCCGCGCTGGCCGAGCCACAGGGTTGACAGCGCGTAGCGCCAATCGACCAACAGACGGGACGCACCGGCAGCGTCATCGCGGCTCTGGGCACGCCCGATGAGGATCGCATCCGGTGCATACCGAGTGGCTGCGGCGCGCATCACCGTGGTGTTGTAGCGCCACACATCCCGCGCGTCGAGCGCTGCCTCGCCATCCGCGCTCGGCAGCCGTAACGGCAGGCCCCGCGCGCGCGCAACCTCGCGCACCGCGGTGGCCAGGGGATGGGTGCTGCCTTCGTACAACAGGGTGCGTTCGCCTTGCGGCGCTTCGACCACCAGCAACGCCAGCAGCTGCGGCCGCCGCGCATCCCATACCGGCAGCCGCGCGGCGCGCACCAGCTCCAGCACCGCCTGTGACTGATAGGTGATCTCGACCACCAGGCGCCGTCGGTTCTGCTGATCGCGCTCCTGGTTAAAGACAAACTGGTTGTAGAACCTGTCCGGCCGCGCCAGTGCCGCACGCACCAGCTCGCCGCGAGGAATCGATTGCAGGCCGGTGACCCGCGAGAGTACTTCCAAAAGCCCCCGGGTGGCGGCTTCCTCACGCGCTTGTTCCGTCTGTTCGGTGACCGGCAGCGCCACCGTATAGAGCCAATCCGGCTTGCTCAGGGCAAGCACAGCGGACGGCGCACAGAGGCCGGCCCAGAGCAGGACAACGGCAGACCAGCGGAGAACGTGATCCCGCTCACCTCGCTGCTGATATGGTCGGATGCCTACTGACATGCTGTTCGCTGCCCGCTAAATTGCCCGGGCAGTTTACGTCAAAATCTGGTCCACGTGGGAGTGTTCGGGCTGGTACACTGACGCACCACAACAGCCTTCTGCCAGAGATCCCTTGAGCGCACCTTCCGACCCTTCCCGAACCCCATTGAGTTACAAAGATGCCGGCGTGGACATCGCCGCCGGCGCCGCCCTGGTGGAGCGTATCGGCGCGGTCTGCAAGGCCACTCACCGCGCTGAGATGCGCAGCAATCTTGGCGGTTTTGCGGCCATGACCCGCATCCCCGCGGGCTACAGCAAACCGCTCCTGGTCAGCGGCACCGATGGGGTTGGGACCAAGCTCAAGCTCGCGATCGACTTCGATCAACACGACCACGTCGGCCAGGATCTGGTGGCGATGTGTGCCAACGATGTGCTGGTCACCGGCGCGGAGCCGTTTCTGTTCCTCGACTATTACGCGACCGGGGCGCTGGACGTTGATGTTGCCGCCCGGGTGATCACCGGGATCGCCAAAGGCTGCGAATTGGCCGGCTGTTCCCTGGCCGGCGGCGAGACCGCCGAAATGCCCGGCTTCTACGGCGCCGGCGAGTACGATCTGGCCGGTTTCTGTGTGGGTGTGGTCGAAGAGGATGCGGTGATCGATGGCAGCGCGATCACGCGGGACGACCTGATCATCGGCCTGCCGTCCAGCGGCCCGCACAGCAACGGGTATTCGCTGATTCGCAAGATTCTCGAACGCCAGGGGCTGCGTCGCGACGATCCGTTGATCGAGACCCTGCTCGCGCCCACCCGCATCTACGTGCAAGCGGTGCTCGCGACCCTGCGCGCCCACCCGGGCGCCATCCACGGTATGGTGCACATCACCGGCGGTGGTTTTTACGAGAACGTCCCGCGGATTCTGCAGCAACCCGATCAGGCAGCGCTGATCAACGTCGATGCGTGGGCGCGACCGGCGGTGTTCGCCCACCTGCAACAGGCGGGACAGGTGGATGAGACCGAGATGCTGACCACCTTCAACTGCGGCATGGGCTTTCTATTGATGGTCGAAGCCGCCCGCGCCGACGCGATCAGCGAAGTGCTGCGCACGGCGGGCGAAGCGCCGGTGGAGATCGGTCGCATCGTGAGCGCAGATACCGCGCCGGCAGCCGGAGAAATTCTCATCACCGGCTGAGCCCAACCGCCGGAGGTGCACCTCAAGCGCAAATGACTGCCTGGGAGCGCCTTACGGGCGCGGTAAGGTCACCCCGCGCTGGCCTTGATACTTGCCGCCGCGATCTTTGTAGGTGACGGCACAGCGTTCATCGGACTGGAAGAAAAGCATCTGCGCGACACCTTCGTTGGCGTAGATTTTGGCAGGCAGCGTGGTGGTGTTGGAGAATTCCAACGTCACGTGACCCTCCCACTCCGGTTCCAGCGGGGTGACGTTGACGATGATGCCACAGCGCGCGTAGGTGGATTTGCCGAGGCAGATGGTCAGCACATCCTCCGGAATGCGGAAATATTCCACCGTGCTCGCCAGCGCAAACGAGTTGGGCGGGATCACACAAACGTCACCTTCGACATCCACAAAGCTGTCCTCGTCAAATGCCTTGGGGTCCACCGTGGCAGAGTGGATATTGGTGAACACCTTGAATTGGTTGGCGCAGCGCACGTCGTAGCCGTAGCTCGAGACCCCGTAGGAAATCACCTTGTCACCACCGTGTTGGCGCACCTGGCCTGCCTCAAAAGGCTCGATCATGCCCGCGCGCGCCTGTTCGATGATCCAACGGTCCGATTTGATGGTCATAAATCACTACTCAAACTAAGAAAAGGTACCTGCGTCGCTGCGCTAGTCATCCACCATACGGATAGTCGGTGCCGGCGCCGCAGCCGCGGTACCCCACAGGCGCGCCGCCATGTGGCGGGCGGCATCACGATAGATGGCGCTCACCGCGGACTCGGCATCCGCGCGCACACTCGGCGTCCCGCCATCCGCCTGTTCGCGAATCTCCCGCGTCAGCGGCAACTGGCCCAGCAGCGGTACGCCCAATTCGCCGGCGATGCGTTCACCGCCGCCGCTGCCGAACAGGTGACTGATCTCGCCGCACTTGGGACACTCATGCAGGCTCATGTTCTCGACTATGCCGAGCACTGGAATTTCCACTTTGGCGAACATCTCGATGCCCTTGACCGCATCGAGCAGGGCGATGTCCTGCGGCGTGGTTACTTCAATGAAGTATGTTCCATCATCTACTCCGGTAAGAGATGCTGTAGTCGCTGTGGTAGCAGGGGTAGCTGTTGTTTCCAGGTCTTGTGGTACTCTGGTAGAACCAGAC
>JBCCHL010000180.1:0-8570 GCA_039028775.1 Pseudomonadota bacterium
CAGGCGGCGGCGATCGAAACGCTCCGGCCGTCGCACGTTCGGAACCTGATCGGAGTCGGCGAAGTCGATCACCCATTCACCACTGAAGTCGATGGCGTTGGCACTGCGCGTGTCCAGTTCGATGCCATTGCACGCCGCGAGGAGCAGTACGCCCGCAGTGGCCAGGGCGAGTCTACACAGTGGTGGCATCGGCATCACCGCAAGAAACCTTGTTGGGCGCTAAGCACGGCGCTCGCTTCTTCGACCAGCGCCGCCATGATATCGGCGACGGGGCTGATCTCATTAAAATACCCCACCGACTGGCCCGCTCCGGAGTGGATCAGCGGTTCGATATCATGTTCTTCGATGGCCCCGAGCAGGTCTCCCACCAGCACATCCTGGTAGGGCATCTTCAGGGGTTCGGGCGCATCTGCTGCCTCCCATTCCTGGGACCAGCCACTGCGGACCTGGCGGAAGGTCTTACCCGATTCGGAGCGCGTGATGACGGTATCCGCACTCCCCGCAGCGATCAACTTCTGTGTGTTGACCGGGTGCATATGGCTCTGATGTTCGCGTGAGAGCAGCCAGGCAGTGCCCATCCACACTCCCTGAGCACCCATCGCCAGAGCCGCTGCTACATGCCGCCCGGTGGCCACACCGCCGGCGACCAACACCGGTATGTCGCCCGCCGCATCAACGATCTGCGGGACCAGAGAATAGGTTCCGATCGGCCCGGTGTGTGCTCCCGCGTCATAGCCCTGCGCGACCAGAATGTCGACCCCAGCGTCCACGGCGCGACGCACATGGTGCGGAGAGCCGATCAAGGCCAACGTGGTCTTACCTAAGGCTTTGGCCTCGGCTATGGCATCGGGGGGCGCACCGATACCGCAGGCAAACATGTCCACGGACGAGTCGAGGACGGCACGCAACTGTGCCTGTTCAATCTCGGCAGAGCGAATGAAGCGCGTACGCATACCGGGTTCGCTGGCCGGGGGAACCTTATATTTGTCGATCAGCCGATCCACAAACGCCTTGTGCTGCGCTGGAATCTCGGCCTCGATCGCTTCCCGAGAATTATGTTCCGGCATGCCCGGCGGCAGCACCAGGTCGACCCCGAAGGGCTCGTCGTGCAGTTGCGCTTTGATCGCCTGCAGCTCATCGGTGATCTCGGCCGGAAAGCGCCGGGTCGCCCCGTAGACTCCATAACCACCCGCGCGCGAGATCGCTGCCACGGTATCGACGTCGTGCGCAAAGCCAAAGATAGGGTAGCGTATGCCGAGACGGTCGCACAGCGGACTCCACAGGGTCGGCATACAATCGTTCACCGAGGAGACACAACGCCGATCGCTAGCGATCGTGGCCATGTCTTGCGAGCGCGGCGAGCGCGCTTAAACGCTAACACTAAGCGCCGGCCGTGCCGACCGGCGTGAGGGCGATGTCTTCTTCGAGCTCAACGGATGCCACCCGCGCACCGTCGGCCGGCACCAGCGCTTCGGGGGCCCGGGTCTGATTCAGGGCGGTGTCGACCACCACGAACACATTAAGATCACGCAGCAACGGATGATCCTTTACCACTTCGAGATAAAAATCCTGATACACCTTCGCCGGAATGACGTCAAATATCGGATCGTAACCTTCCGCTTTCACACCCAGCGACTCGCGACCGTAGTGTTCCGGCCACACCGCACACCAATCCTTCCACAGCCGCAGAATCATGTTTTCCTGTTGTCGTGTCATCGCTCCCCCTTGAGCCTGTGCATCCCAAACCGCACTTATGATTTGTCAAAGCGCTCCAACGCGCGCCCTACCACGTCGCTTCACCTTTGCGGGTGCCGCCACCCGCACTTGTGGGTTCCGGCGGTTGTTCCGACTCCTTTGTTCCGATCCTCTTTGTTCGACTCTTTATTAATCGACGCTCATTTTGATCGACTCTTTTTTGTCCGGCTCTTTTTTTGTCCGGCTCTTTTTGATCCGGCTCTTTTTGATCCGACTCCTTTTGATCCGGCTCCTTTTTGATCCGGCTCTTTCTCGAACCGACGGTCTTATTCTGACTGCCGGATCTTATTTTTCGCCTCGCGATAGCCTACCTGCCACTCACCCCCGTGTCCAACGCACCACCACCGCCGCCCGCGCGCGCCGGGCACAACCAGGAGATGAGACACCTTTCGCAAAACCGACCGAGCACACCCCGTCGGACCGACGATCTCAGGGCTGCTGCTCTCCGGCGCCGTCTAGACTCAATGAAAGCCGTAGGAACAACGTTACGAATGGACCCGTCTCGCCCCGCTACACACGCCCTGTCTATCGCCATGGCAGCGCTGATCAGTCTGCTACCCAATACCGTTGCCGCGGCGAGCCTACCCACCCGTGCAGTGGACGAGGGACAGAGCGTGAAGTTCGAGCTGAAGCTTGCCGACGTGCAGCGCCTGGCGCGCGACGGGAGACTGCTGGTCTCGCTTCCCGACGGTACGCTCAGTCAGCAACGTCTCATCGCACACGTGCGCCGCGATCGTACGCTGCACCTATCCACCACAGACCAGAGCGGCGTGAGCGGTACCTTCACGCTGGGTACGCACCACTTCTTCGCCACGGTGGTCGGCACTGGCGACAGCTATGCGGTGAGCGGTGATGCCCGCGGCAGCGACTGGATGAGCCATCGCGCTCAAGTTAATCGCAACGTTCGAAACGATCAGCGTGAACATCCCCATTAGGCGCGCCACGCGCGCGCGCAAGGGATTACTGATCTGCGCGCTATGCCTGCTGGGCATGGCGGGCTGTGGTGGTGGCGGCGGGAGCGGCGGCGGCAACACATCCGCCAGCACGACTGGGACTCCGCCCAGCGACCCGCCGGCCAGCACAAGCCCGCTCAGCCCACCACCACCCGTCGTTGCAAATCCGCCATCTGTACAAATCGATGTGTTGTTGCTGCTGAGCGAAAGCACCCGCACGCTGTTCGGCGATCCCATCCTGCGCAGCCAACACTTGGTCAATGTCGCGAATGACATCCTGCGCGATAGCGGGGTGGCGACCGGCCTGCACATCACCGGCCAACGCTTTGTGGACTACCCCGATGCGCCAGCAGCAGAAGTTGCCTTGGAAGCACTGACCTATGCCACCCATGCCAGTTTGGCTGAAGCGCCCGCCTGGCGGGATAGCGATGCTGCAGATCTGGTGATCCTGCTGCGCCCGTACGCAGACGACGGCAATTGTGGTTACGCCTGGCTGGCCGGCAGCGGGAACGGCGCCGATCTCTCGGGGCCCGAAAACGCCCGCTTCGGCTACGCTGTGGTTGCGATCAACTGCCCAGACTACACCTTTATGCACGAGGTCGGACATCTCTTGGGGCTCGCACATTCGCGGCGTGAATCCGCGGCGGGGGGTACGCTGGATAGCTCGGTGGGTTACGGCGTCGACCACGAGTTTGCGACCATCATGGCATCTCCGCAGGCTTATAACGCCACCCAGCTACCCCGATTATCGTCACCGGCGAGACGCTGCAATGGGCAACCTTGTGGTATCGAGCACGGCTCGGAGGACGCCGCTGATGCGGTCCATACCCTGAACCTCACCAGCGCTCAGGTCGCGCGCTACCGATAGCGCAAACCGAGGCAGGCTTTCGCGCTCAGTCGGAACTCTTGTTGACCGGCAAATGGACCACTTCTGCCACCTGAAACAGTTCACCCAGTTGTGCCTCTAGGTCACCGCCGTCCACCAGGCCTTGGATAAAGCGCATGACCGCGTCGTAATCAAAGGTGGCACAGGCCTCCTCCAAGGTATAGAGCGCGCCGCGCAATTCGGTCCAGGGTATTGAACTTTCCCGAGCGCGCATGATCTTGCGATGTTCAGTACCGGTCACATCGCCACCGAGAAGTAATTCCTCGTGCAGCTTTTCGCCGGGTTTCAGGCCGGTGAAGACAATTTCTATGTCGCCGGAAGGATGGTCTTCGTCTTTGACGGTCAAACCCTGCAGATGGATCATGCGCCGTGCAAGATCGACGATCTTGATCGGCTGCCCCATATCCAGCAGAAAGACGTCACCGCCGCGCGCCAAGGCGCTGGCCTGCAGCACCAGTTGAGCGGCTTCGGGGATTGACATGAAATAACGGGTCACCTCGGGGTGGGTCACCGTGACCGGCCCGCCGCATTCGATCTGCTCATTGAACAGCGGCACCACCGATCCGGATGAGCCCAGCACATTGCCGAAGCGGACCATCGAGAAACACGTGTCGTGACTCTCTTCCTGCAGCGCCTGCAGCACCATCTCGGCCAATCGTTTGCTGGCCCCCATCACCGAACTGGTACGCACCGCCTTGTCGGTGGAGATGAGGATAAAATGCTTCACCCCACAATCCATCGCGGCCTGAGCCGCATACAGCGTACCGAAGGTGTTGTTTTTCAATCCCTGGATCACGTTGTTTTCGACCAGGCTGACGTGTTTATAGGCTGCTGCATGATAGACGGTGTGGATGCGGTAACGCCGCATCGTGCGCTGCAACAGGGCGGTGTCCAGCACCGTTCCCAGCACCGCGATCAGCGGTGCCGGCAGCCCTTCTTCTTCCGCCTTGGCTTCCAATTCGCGTTGAATCTCATAGATCCCGAACTCGCTCTGCTCCAACAACACCAGGGTCTTCGGTCGCAGCCGCAGAATTTGCCGACACAATTCTGATCCGATCGAGCCCCCAGCACCGGTGACCAGCACATTGGCATCCACCACCTGCTGTTCCAGCAGGTGTGGGAGGCCTTCGACCTCATCCCGACCGAGCAGGTCTTCGATGCTGACGTCTTGGAGCTTGGCCAGACTCTGCTGCCCGGATACGAGACCGGCGATGTCAGGCACCAAGCGGACACGCACCGAAAACTGCGCCAGAAATTCGACCACGTTGCGTCGCGCCTGCGCATCGGAGAGGGCGACAAAAACCTGGTTGACCGTGGATTCACGCAACAGCCGGGGCAGATCATCACGGCCGTATACATAGATGCCATCGATCGTACTGCGCTGCCAGCGCACGTCGTCATCGAGGAAAGCCACCGGCTGATACTCCCCCTGCTGCACCATCAAACGGGCAAGTTCAACCCCGGTCTTACCGGCGCCGAAGATCAGCACGCCGCTGCGCGCAGCCCGACCCGAGCGACGATTGATATAGGCACGCACCGCAAAGCGGCTGCCGGCCACATAACACAGGGCCAGCATCCAGAAGATGATCGGTACCGAACGGGGAAAGCCATCGAGGTGAAACATGTATGGCGTGATCGCTACCGCGAGGGCAGCGATGGCGGTGCCCTGTATGACCGTGCGCATGGCGTGCACGCCCATGTAACGTATCACTTGGCGGTAGAGACCCAGCCGCACAAAAGCAGGGATCGCGATGAGCACACAGACTACAAAAGCAGGCCAGAAATGGCCCACGTCCGGATTCAGTTCACCGAGCCGCAGCACAAAGGCACTCCACAAGGCGGCGGGAAGAACGATGGCATCGAGCAACAGCGCAATGACCTGTCGTTTTCGGCGCGACAGCGTATTCACAAGACTATCCAAAATCTGGCTTCCACATTAAGCCCAACCATCCGTTGTCCAAAGCTCATCGCATCCGACGATCAGCGGTTATTGAGCGCCCACTCACCGGACCGGCGCGCGCCAAGCAAATCAAAGCCCTTACGATGCTAACTCCAAGCCCTGCGTGTTACCGCTACGCAGTTCACTTTAAAGGTGCCCCCACCCGTCGCATCGTGCTGTACGCTCGATTCTTCTCCGCTCCCTTTCTGTTTGGTCCCACGTAACAATTTCGTACACGCATTGCCAACTTGATCTCGCTGCGGCTCTTGGTATCCTACCTCATCCGGCCCTCACGCTCTTTGCTGTTGAAGGGTCAGACCGCTTGTTGTTTTTGTTAGTCTGCTATCCTGCTCTGTTGGGTCTAGGTTATTGTGATCAACACAGGTCTTCATACACCAGTGTAGACCTTCCGCGCTTTGCGCTTGCTGTTAGCGCGCCCGCTGTGCCACCACGTCTCTATTCTCGCTTATTTCTATTCGTTTGACCACGCACCCCCCTGGATACCTCTATTTCACCGAACTCCAAGCTCACGCTACCCGTCCATGTGGCAGCGCGGACTGCGATGATCAAGCCTCGCGCGCCAACCCCGCCCGCCAGACGACGCAGGCCAGCGCGATAGGCGCAACACTCGCAACCAGACAACCACTTGCATAATCGGGATAGCGTTGGCTCAGCAACGCCAGGGGTAACAACCACAGCGCACCAAACCCGAGCAGCGCCAGGGTGGTAAATCTATGTCCACGCGCGCGCGCCAACTGCTGATAGAGGTGTAAACGATGCGCCTGGAAAAAGCGTTGACCGGTTGCGATACGCACGCACAGCGTGTAGCTCGCATCAAACCAGAAGCCCGCGAGCAGAATGAGACTACCCATCATCGGTAAACTACCCTGCTGCCAGCCAATGAGGATGCACGCGCCGATATAGAGCCCCAGGAAGCTGCTGCCGACATCGCCCATGAAGATGCGCGCTGGCGGCCAGTTGAAGGCGAGGAACGCGACGGCTACCCCGCACAGCAACCACAATGCCTGCCCCAACCAGCCAGGTACACCGGCTCCCAGCCACTGTGCACCAACCGCAAAAACAAGACACTGCACCGCCGCATACCCGTCGATGCCATCCATGAAGTTATAGAGATTGATCAGCCACACCAGCGCGATCAGCAGAACCCCGAACAGCCACGCCGGATAGGCGGCGTGCACATCCAGCGCGACCAGGACGCCAAGACTCGCCGCGATATGTACGCTTAAGCGCAACAGCGAGCTTGCGTTAGCCAGGTCGTCCCAGAGACTGACCGCAGCAAGAGCGAGCAGCGCCCAGAAAAGCCCCCACCCCAAGCCCTCGGATGCGGTGGTGGCCGTGAGCAGATGGGCGAGCATGACCAGAACAAACGCGATGCCCCCCAAAGTCGGGGTTGGATCCACGTGGGAACTACGGTGATTGGGTCGATCGAGAACGCCGGTGCGACGCACGATCCACAACACGCCGCCGACCAGGATCAAGCCGCACACCAACCCGAGCAGGATCAAGCTCGCGTGCGATACCATGCGACGGTCCTCCTTATCTGTTCGGCTTGACTGTACGGGGGTCGCCAGCCCAAATCCTCGGTGCCGCTTGTGTCCATCGGCAAACCATCGAACAGACGCGCATACGTATCCTGGCGACCGAGACCTCGCGCAAGCCAGCTCAGCAGGGGAAGCGGAAGACGCAAGGCGGGTATCCGCCGTCCAAATTCAGATCGCAAAGCGGCAAACATCGCCCCTGCCCCAACCTGCTCGCGATCGGCCACGTGCAGGATGCGCCCGTCGAGATCGCCAGCCGCTTCGAGTAGATGCACCAGTAAGGCCACCAGGTTGTGCACACCGAGCCAGGCGCGCGGAGCCCGTGCATTGCCTACCGGGATCGGCCACGGGGAGTCAGCCCATCGGAGCAGGCGCAGGAAATTGGCTTTGACCCCAGGGCCATAGGTGAGCGGCGGCCGCACGATCACGCGCTGGCACGGTCCTGGCCCGGCATCGAGCATCAGCCTCTCGGCCGCAATTTTGGATTCGGCATAAGGCCCCGTCCCGCGGTATGGGGCGTGCACTCCCAACGGCGTGGGGCTGCTATCGCCAAGCACCTTGAATGAGCTGAGGTAGACAAACCGGCGCACGCCGGCCGCATGAGCAGCGCGCAGCAGCGCCATGGGTGCATGCGCGTTGACTGCCAGGTGGGCATTATCGGCGGCGTTCGCTCCCGCTTCGTGCGCCAGCCCAGCCACATAGAGGATGTGATCGAGCCCATCCAGACCGTCCCCGGCCGCCTCCAGAGTTTGATAACGGCGCCGTACTCCTGATGGGGCTTGCCGTCGGGCGACCACATCTACCTGCCACCCGGCATCGAGCAATTGTGCTGTTAGGTGTGTGCCGATAAAACCGTCAGCACCGGTGACCAGGACCTGCACGCGTCAGGACGCTAAGAGATCGTCGTAGACACGAAAGTGGTGATTGACCACGTCATCGATCCCAAATACGGCTTCCGCCTTACTGCGCGCAGCACGACCAAAAGTCTGGCGCAACAGATCATCCTCACCCATACACTCCATCGCCTTGATCAGGGATTCGGCGGAACGCGGCTTCACCAACAAACCGGTCACGCCGTTGGTCACCACCTCGCGGCATCCGGCAATGTCCGTCGCGATAATGCCGCGCCCGGCGGCCGCGGCCTCCAGCAACGCCTTAGGCACGCCTTCGCGATAATACGTGGGCAGGCACACCACATGCGCCGAAGCGAGCAATTCCGGAACGGTGTCACAGCGCCCGATCCACTCCACCCCACAGTCTCGCTCAAGATCACGCAACGCCTCTTCGGTGAGAGACGAGGGATTACCGGGATCGGTTGCACCCGCCAGCACAAAACGCCAGTCGGGGAAACGAAGCCGCAGTTCCCTGGCAGCGGCGGCGAATTCATACGCACCCTTCTCCCGCAACATCCGCGCGAGCATGACAAATTTGATCGGGGACGGCGGCTGGGCTTCCGGGTCAAAGTCATCAAGATCGAC
>JBCCHL010000181.1:0-8520 GCA_039028775.1 Pseudomonadota bacterium
GAAATTTACATGTAAATGCAGATTCTGGGCTGGTGCAAAATTTAAAATTCAAATATGAGTTATATCACGTTAATCACTGACAGCATGCAGATAAACAATGCTGTCATCTCAGAGAAATTCCTGGCTTTCGCCGTTGATGGTGGTTTCGATATGAACTCTAGGCACCCTTAACCTCCTACTACTCTTGCTTTGGCCCGAGCCGCCGCGCGGCGACACAGCACAGCAACAACTTTACGACGGTACTCCGCCGTGCCGCGCTTATCGGTGATCGGTGACGCCGCCGCTGTGCATGCCGCACCCGCAGCCTGCAACGCGGCGTCATCGAGGGACGTGCCGATCAGGGCATCCGCAGCAGCGGCTACCAGGAGCGCGGTCGGCGCAACCGCACCGATCCCGACCCGTGCTGCGCTACAGGTCCCATCCTCCTCGATGGTCACGCTGACCCCACAACCGGCGACGGCAATGTCCATCTCCGTGCGGGGAATGAAACGCAGATACGCATCCCGGGCGTTGGGCGCGGGGGTCGGAATCCTCAGACCCAGAAGAAATTCCCCAGGTTCCAGCGCGTTACGGCCGACCCCGGTGACAAATTCTTCTACCGCAAGCTGGCGTCCGCCGCTGGCGTTGGCAATATCACATATCGCACCGACGGCGATCATCGCCGGTATGCTGTCACCCGCAGGTGACGCGTTGCAGAGGTTGCCACCGATGGTCGCCCGCCCCTGAATCTGGGTTGAACCGATCAGGTCAGCACCCTCGAGCAGTCCGGGCAAAAGGCCCTTAAGATCGGCACTCTCGTTCAATTGCGCACTGGGAATAGCAGCGCCGATGTAGATTTCCTGCGCGCCGATATCGAGACGATTCGTTTCGGCGATGTGTTTGATATCGACGATCGTGCGCGGCGAATTGTCCACGGAACGCATCTGGACCATCAGGTCTGTACCCCCCGCGAGCACTTGTACCCGCTGGTCCGGACCTGCACCGGCAAGAATATCGATCGCGTCGGCGACCGACGACGGTGCTTCGTAAGCAAATGCACCCATTCGCTTCCCCCTTTTAATCTTCTATCGTTGCAACGTTCTTACTTCTCAATCCACTGTTGTCAGTCCACGACTGTCAGTCCACGTTTGTCGATCCACCTATGGCTGACGTGGCATGCAAGTGGGCATTTCTGGCTAAAGCAGGGCCGGGGACTCACGCACCGTGCGGGTCGCTGGCGCAGCTCTGCGGCAGGGTGAGCCTGCATCGCCCGTCCCCGGTTGTGACGATGAAATACGGCTCATCGAGCGCGCGGTGGCCTCAATTCTCACCCTTTCTTAGCCGAGATTAACACGATCAAAGCGCCGGCGAAAAGCGCACCCGGCCGTGCGGTTCGCTGCCGCCACTCTTTCCGCGCCGCGCCGGTCGCAGTTTGCGGCCATTCCCATTACCATCGGCAGCCGCATCGACACCCCGCCTATGCATGGCGCGATCGGTTGAATGCCCACCCACTAGCAAGAGCCAAGACACACAATTTATGAGTCCCGAACACCAGGTCCACCTTCAACAATTGATCAGCCTGTACCAGGAGGCCCTCAGCCGCAGTGGCCATGACGCGGTCATGGTCGCAGCGGGTCCCGCACGCGATCATTTTCGCGATGATCAGGGGCCGCGCTTCAAACCAAACGCTTATTTCAGTCACTGGGTAGCGCCTGAATTTGCCCAACCCGGAGCATTGCTGCTCGTCGGTGGCACAACGCGACCCAAATTGCTGCTGCAATCGAGCGACGACTACTGGCATGCACCCCCGCCCATTCCGGAGCACCTCGAAACCGTCCTGGACCTCGAAGTGTGCAGTTCCGCTGATGCCTTGCTGACCCGCGCCAACCAGCTCACAGGCACCCATAACCGGGTGGCGTTCATCGGCGAACATAGCGGCAACAACGAAGCGCTGGGTGAGGACAACCCACCGGCGTTACTCAACTTTCTGGACTGGCATCGGGCGCAGAAGACGCCTTTCGAACTGGAACTCATGCGCGAGGCCAGTCGGCTAGGTGCTCTGGGACACCAGGCTGCTGCCTGCAGCTTCTTTGCCGGCGAGAGCGAATTCGCGATTCACTGCGCTTACCTCGCGGCGTCGATGCAGAACGAAAGCGCGCTGCCGTATGGAAACATCGTGGCGCTGAACACCCACGGCGCGTACCTGCACTACGAACACCAGGAACGCAGCGTGCCGAACCCTCATCTGAGCCTCCTTATCGATGCGGGCGCGGAGTATCAGGGCTACGTCAGCGACATCACCCGCACCTACGTACACGATCAACCCGACCATCAGGCGTTCGCGGACCTGATCGCGGCGATGCGCACGCTCCAGGACAACGTAATCGCTGAGGTCGCACCGGAACGGATGTTCCCCGACCTGCAGAGCTATATGCACGAGCAATTGGCCGACGTGCTGACCGCCAGCGGGGTACTGCAATGCAGTCGTGAGGAAGCCTACGAGGAGGGCTACACACGCAAATTCTGTCCGCACGGCCTGGGACATCTGCTGGGGTTGCAGGTGCACGATCTGGGCGGACACCTGAAGAACGCCCAGGGAGAGGTGCAACCGCCCTCCCCGTTGCATCCGAGCCTGCGTTTCACCCGGGAAATCACACCCGAGATGGTGTTCACCATCGAACCGGGGCTGTACTTCATCGATTCCCTGCTCGCCGAGCTCAAAGCGGAAGCAGCGCCGGTCAATTGGGACCTGGTCGAGTTCCTGCGACCTTACGGCGGGGTGCGCATCGAGGACAATGTCCGAGTGCTGGCAGACGGCGGGGTGGAAAACCTTACCCGCGATGCATTTGCCGCAGTGGAGGCTGCAGGATGAGCGAGATTCTCACCCCGCAACGCCTGTTCAGCGACCCACCTCTACAAGCGCCGGTGCCGATGGACTTGCAGTTCATCCCAGGACGCAACGCGATCAGTTATCGCGCCCAGAGCGAAGACAGTCGCGAACGGATGTGCCTGTACGAATACGATTGCGAGAGCGGCGAACACCGGCTGCTGCTGGATGCCAAAGACATCGGCGCCGCTACATCCGTCACCGAGATGACCGCCGAGGAGCGAGCAGAGCGCGAGCGTCGCCGGCAGTTTACCTTCGGCGTCAACCAGTACACCTGGCTACCGGACGGTGAGGCGCTGTTACTGCCGCTCGACGGACAGATTTACCGCTGTCACATCGATGGGGACAACACCCTGCAAGCCACACCGCTGTGTGCACCCGGATCGCGCCAGACCGGCATGGAATTGTCACCGCAAGGAACCTATGTCAGCTACGTGCGGGCCGGAGATCTCTACTTTCTATCCCTGGAGACAGGCGCTGAGACCCGGGTGACCGACGATGCCAGCGATACCATTACCAACGGCCTGCCCGACTTCCTCGCCGCGGAAGAAATGCATCGTTTCGAAGGTCATTGGTGGAGTGAAGATGCCCGTTATCTGGCATTTTGCCGGGTCGACGAAAGCCCGGTCGAAGTAAGCTATCGGCTGGAGATAGACGCCAACGGCGCGCGTACCGTCGCCCAACGCTATCCCTACACCGGCGCCACCAATCCCGACGTCGAACTGTGGGTATACGACCTGGAGACCGCGACCAGCCGGAGGCTGTGGCGCAGCGACGATGAGACCCCGTATCTCGCCCGCATCGCGGTCGGGGCCGATGCGCTCTATCTCCAGATCCAAGATCGGCGCCAACAGCAGTTACGTTTGAGCAGGATCGATCTCGCCGCTCCTGATGCTGCACCCCAAGCCCTGTTTACCGAGACGTCTGCAACCTGGGTGAACCTCTTCAGCGCCCCGCACATCCTGCCCGGCGGGCAATTGTTGCTGAGTGACGAACTCGAGGGGACCCGCCGCCTGGCATTGCTCGATCCGAGCGATGGCGCGTTCTCGCCGTTGCCAGGGCCTGCCCACATCAACCGGCTGCTGACGGTGAAAGACGCCACCGCGGTGGTCGAGGGCTGGCACGAAGATCCCACGGAAAATCACCTGTTCCGGATCGCGCTGGACGGCAGTGGTTTCACCCGCACCACCCAGGCCCAGGGTTGCCATGAATGCTGCGTCGCCGCAGAGCGTGGCGTCTATATCGACAAATTCAGCAATGAATCGACCCCTCCCACCATTACTCTGCACGCCTGGGAACCCGACGGCCCGGTGGACCAGGGACAGGAGATCTACCGCGAACGGGTCGATGTCGATCACCCCTACTACCCCTACCTGCAGATTCACCAGTTGCCGCGGATCGACAAATTCACATCGCGGGATGGCCACGACATTTATTACCAGCTGACGCCGCCGAGCGGCAATCTGGCGCAGCCACGGCCGTTGATCGTCTATGTGTACGGCGGTCCTGGCCCGCAGCGGGTGCGCCGCGCCTGGGGTGCGCTGCTGCTGCAGTTGTTCAGTCAAAGCGGCTTTGGCGTGTTGATGGTCGACAACCGGGGCAGCGGCAACCGTGGCTTGGCCTTTGAGTCCCCTCTGTATCGGCGCACCGGTCACGTGGAGGTCATCGATCACCTGGACGCACTCGACGCCCTTAAAGATGTGGAGTGGTTCGATCCGCAGCGGGTCGGCATCTTCGGTCACAGCTACGGTGGCTACATGACCCTGATGTCCATGGCCCAACACCCGGGACGCTTTACTGCCGGGGTGGCGGTCGCGCCGACCAGCGACTGGGCGCTATACGACAGCCATTACACCGAGCGCTATATGGGGTTGCCCGGCGAAAACGTCGAAGGCTATCAACAGGCCAACGTCCTAACCCACCTTCCCGATCTGGTAGATCCGCTGCTGCTGATGCATGGCATGGCGGACGACAATGTTCTGTTCACCCATACCACCCGCATCATGGATGAACTGCAGAAGCTCCACCGACCATTTGAGCTGATGACATACCCCGGGGCAAAACACTCGATGCAGGAAAGCCATGTCTCGATCCATCGGTTCGAGAAGATCCTGGCGTTTTTCCAACGCCACCTGCAACCAGGCTGATGGGAATGGGCGCTTAGAGACCGAACAGGCGCCTGAAGTTAGCGCCGGTCGCCGCGACCAGTTCTTCGCGGTGGATCCCCCGCAGGCGCGCCAGAAACTCCGCGGTATGTGCGACATAGGCCGGTTGGTTCTGTTTGCCGCGCATGGGCACCGGTGCCAACCAGGGTGAATCGGTTTCGATCAGCAACCGATCAATCGGCACCTGGCGCGCCACCTCACGCACGTTGTCCGCATTGTTGAACGTGACGATCCCGGAGATCGACACGTAATAACCCATGTCCAGAGCGGTCGCCGCCATCTCCCAGGATTCCGTGAAACAATGCAGCACACCGATCACGTCCGGGTGGGCAGTAAGGATATCCAACGTGTCGTGCTGCGCATCACGGGTATGGATGACAACCGGCAGTCCCGAGCTCTGGGCCATCCCCATCTGCTGTGCAAACGTATGTCGTTGACGTGCTTGTTGTTTCGATTCTGCATGATAGTGATAGTCCAGCCCCATCTCCCCCAGCGCGACCACCTTGTCGTGCTCTAGATAGTCGGCCACCCAACTCGCATCCCCGCTGCAACTGCCCGGATGTTCGCCGACGGTCGCGTGTACATCCGCCTGCGCGGTGAAGGCCAGCACTGCCTCGATCTCCAGCGCACTCACCCCGATGCACAGGAAGTGTTCAACCCCCGCGGTGCGTGCCTGTAGCAGCGCAGCGTCGGGATCGTCGAGATAGTTCAGATGGCAATGGGAGTCGATCAACATGCGGTAGGAACGCTGGCTTGGACTTCATATGGCTGCCGCTTGATCATGCGATGTCTCTCAACGTCACACAACCCCGCGAGACCGCCCAGAGGGTGCAATGTCCGGTTCATAACGCGCCCGGTGGCGCGAAATCACATCGTGTGGGTGTGGCGATCAGACTGCAGCGCACCGGCGAGATAGGTCTCGATCTTGCTGCGGGCCATATCGTCGTGGTCGTTGAACTGAACCCCGATCCCGGCCGCTCGATTACCCTGCGCGCCTTTGGGCGTGACCCAAACCACCTTGCCGGCAACCGGAATTTTCTCGGCCTCGTCCATCAGGTTCAACAGCATGAACACCTCGTCGCCAAGGTCATACTCTTTCTTGGTCGGAATAAACAGGCCGCCGTTCTTCACGAACGGCATATAGGCGGCATAGAGGACCGCCTTGTCCTTGATCGCCAGGGACAAGATGCCATTTCTCACGCCTCGTTTCGTCGCCGACATAAATCCTGTCTGTCTTTGCTGCTATCGACCGATAATGGTGTTCTCAGATCCCGAGGCTGTCAATGGTCACAGGCGTTTGTTGGTCTCAAAGTGAGAGCTATATCCCACGAATTGAGCCTACCCGCACCGCTACCGGCTGTGGAGGCGCTGCCAACCGTAGGTGAGACGCTCGAGTGCCAGGCGCACGTTGGTCGCATTGGTGGTATCCAATTGACGCTTGATATCGATAAGTTCGTCCACGAAGCGGAAAATCTCGCGCGGGGCGGCCTGAAGACCGGGTAACGCGCGCCCTTGCAGGTGCTGGTTGAGCCGTCGATACCAACGCTCCAACCAGGCACTCACATCGTCCAGAGCTTGGGCCTGCTCCACCGCCGCCACCGAGTCCCGGCCGACCAGCGCCAACCACTCCAAGAGATCTGCATGGTGTTCCGCCTGCAGCGCGGTGAGCGGTGCCGCGCCATATTCCGTAAAGGTCTGCGCATCCAATTGCACTCCTTGAGTCGCTAGCCACTCCAATCCCGCTGTCGTATCGGCGCGGATCGCCAGGCGGGTGCAGCGGCTGCGCACGGTCGGCAACAGGCGGCCCCAGTGACAGGTGGCAAGCAGGATATGAGTTGCCGCCGGCGGTTCCTCGAGGGTCTTCAGCAGCCCGTTCGCGGCATTCTCGTTCAGGAGGTGCGCGTCGCAGATCGCCGCCACCTTCACTCCGTTCCCCTGCGCTGTCCGGACAGCGAATTCGTTTAAGGCGCGCACTTGGTCGATCTTGATCACGCTGCCCTCCGGCACCAGCCAGCGCAAGTCCGGATGGGCGATCTCCGCCGGATGGCGTTCGTCGTCGATGTTCAACAGCGCCTTGGCGAGGGCCCCCAGCAGGCGTTCTTCACCCCAACCACGCGCGGCGGTCAGAGCCACCGCGTTGGGCAAGCGGTTGTCGTCCCGCAGGCGCAGGACACGCTCGTACACCGGCTCCAGCCATGGCAGAAGCTGACTCACCGCCCCGACTCCGCACGAACGTTCGCAACAAATTTATCCACGCAAGCATGGACGGCCGCCCGGACCTCTGCGAGCGGCGGTGCGGCGTCGATGACTCGAAAGCGCGGGAACTGGCCTGCGCGATCCAGATAGGCCGCGCGCACGGCCTCAAAGAAGGCCAGATTCTCGCGCTCCATCCGATCGTGTTCGCGGTCGGCGATGCGTGCCCGCCCAAGCTCCGGAGGCAGATCGAGATAAATGGTCAAAGCGGGCTGCAGACCCTCCTGCACCCACTCTTCCAGCGTGGCGATCTGCGCCGGCGCCTGGCCTCGGGCGCCGCCCTGGTAGGCATAGGTCGCATCGGTGAAACGATCACAGACGACCCACTGGCCACGCTTGAGCGCCGGCTTGATGACCTGCTCGAGATGTTGCTTGCGGGCGGCAAACACGACCAGCAGTTCGCTCAGGCCATCGACCTCTTCGTTCCGCTGCGCGAGCAGAACTTCGCGCAAGGCCTCGGCAAACCCAGTACCACCGGGCTCCCGACTGCGAACGTAGTCGATGCCGTGAGCCTCAAGCGCGTCACACACCGCGGCCATATTGGTGGACTTGCCAACCCCTTCGGAGCCTTCGAGGGTAATGAACTGGCCGGGCTTCGCGGCATCAGGTGCGCTCATCCGGATTGCCCCAGTTGAAAGCGGCGCACCGCGGCGTTGTGCTCTTCAAGCGTGGTGGAAAACTGGGTGGTGCCATCGCCGCGCGCGACAAAGTACAGCAGCGTGCCATCGCTCGGCTGGAAAGCGGCTTGCAGCGACGCGAGCGAAACGGACGCGATGGGCGTTGGCGGCAGCCCCTTGACCCGGTAAGTGTTGTAGGGTGAGTCCACCTGCAAATCGCGGCGGCGGATATCGCCATCAAAACTCTCGCCCAGCGCGTAGATGACCGTCGGGTCTGTCTGCAGGCGCATGTTGCGTTGCAAGCGGTTATGAAACACCTGACTAACGTTACTACGATCCTCGTCCCGCGCGGTTTCTTTTTCGATGATCGAAGCCAGGATCAAGGCTTCGTAGGCGTTGGCAAACATGTTAGGATGGGCCTGCCAGAGACTCTGCAACTGCGTGCACAGACGCTCGTGGGCACGCACCAGGAGATCATCCGGGGCTATACGCCGTGTGAATGCGTAGGTCTCAGGGGCGAACAATCCTTCCAGGTTGGCAACGCTCTCCACGCCCAGCGTGTTGTAACAAACACGATCACGCACCCGAGCCAGCAATGCGCCCTCGTGCAACCTTGCCA
>JBCCHL010000182.1:0-8499 GCA_039028775.1 Pseudomonadota bacterium
ACCGCCATGACCACCATCGTGGTGAAGATGATCACTATCGCTTTGATGTCCGCAGCGGAATCCTGCTCTTCTTCGGTTTGATCGGAGACGTCGTCGTTCACGGGGTACTCATGCAATGGTCAATGACGGCGCGGATTATAGAGAAGCTGCCCACAAAAGGACACGCACCAGCGCACGATTTTACCGGGCGCGACTACTTCTCAATATTAAGCTCAGAAGTACTTTGCAGTATGCCCAGGTGAGACGAGGTGCTGTACATCGCGCCGAACTCAAACCATAGCTGTGGTTTTGACGCCATGGACTTCTCCGCCGAACGCAACATCGATAACGCCATGCGCGCGCTTGCACCCTAACCCGAGTTTTATCAAGCTAGCGCTATACAGCCCGAGCCGCCTTTCCGACGCGCGTTGCGAGGTCTTTAGACCGTCTATACAAAGATGATCTAACGCCGCGATCCACGCCCCGGGTCAGCGTGTCGTGGCACTGGTCAACAAGCGGATACAACCATGCCTCACACCGGCATCCTGGAATCATTCTTCTATATCTTTGCGGGTGCCGCAGTGCTCGCGACGCTCGCCCTGTACACGCGTCAACCGTTGCTCGTGGCCTTTATCGCGCTGGGTTGCCTGCTCGGGCCATTCGGCGGCGGTCTCGTTGCAGACGCGAGCTTGCTCAACGAAATCAGCGAAGTCGGGATCATCTTCTTGTTGTTTCTGGTCGGCTTGGACCTGCAACCAGGGAAACTCAAGAACATGTTGGGTGAGTCAATATGGACAGCCCTCGTTACCACCGCGGTGTTTTTCGGCATCGGTTTTGGTGTGGTCTGGGCGTTCGGCTTCACCCTGACCGAGGCGATCGTCAGCGGCCTCGCAGCATCATTCTCCAGCACCCTGCTCGGCATCAAGCTCCTGCCCACGACGGCACTGCACCATCGCCACATCGGCGAGATCGTCATCTCGCTGCTGCTTATTCAGGACCTGTTGGCGATTCTGGCCATCATCGCCTTGAACGGTATCGGACTGGACCAGGCCGCCCTGTTGACCAGCTTGTTGGCCATCTTTATCGGCTTACCCCTATTGAGCCTGCTCGCATATCTGGCGGTGCGTTACGTGCTGTTGCGCCTGATCAGCGCGTTCGATGCGTTCCACGAGTACATCTTTCTGATCGCCATCGGCTGGTGCCTCGGAGTGACCAGCGCCGCGGGCGCTCTGGGGCTGTCCTATGAGATCGGCGCGTTCATCGCGGGCGTCACTCTGGCCACGAGCCCCATCGCGCAGTACATCGCCGAGAATTTGCGCCCGCTACGGGACTTTTTCCTGGTGTTGTTTTTCTTCTCCGTCGGCGCAGGCTTGAATCTGCCGCTGCTCGCAGACAACTGGCTGCCCGTGATCGTGCTGGCTGGCCTGCTGATCGCGTGCAAGCCAATCGTGTTTGCCTATTTGTTGAAGTTTCAGGGAGAGGACACAGAGGTGGCCTGGGAAGTGGGTTACCGCCTGGGTCAAGCCTCGGAGTTTTCGCTGCTGCTGAGCTATATCGCAATCAGCTCCCAGTTGATCGGCGACAACGCGGCGCTGACCATCCAGTTTGCGACGGTGCTGACCCTGGTTGTGAGCAGCTACTTTGTGATCTTCCGCTATCCCAGCCCCATCGCGCCTGACGCACGTCTGCGGCGCAACTGAAGACCGCCGGCGCGCTGCCTAATGCAGCGCGAGCACGCCCCGCCCGACCATCTGGCCGGCGAGGATTCGATCGATCGCGCCCGACACGTCATCCAGGCTCAGGCGCTCCTCCAATGCGGCGAGATCTACCCGCCACTCGTTGGCTAGCCTGCCCCAGATCCGCTCCTTCTCGGCCAGTGGGAGCTGTACCGAGTCGATGCCCAGCAGGTTGACGTTGCGCAGGATGAACGGTAGTACCGTCGCATTGAAGGCCGGACTCGCGACGAGCCCGCAAGCCGCCAGGCTGCCGTTGTACTTGAGGCTCTTTACGGCGTTGAACAATACGTCACCGCCCACCGTATCCACCACGCCGCCCCAGCGTTCCGCGAGCAGCGGTTTGTCCGCCCCCTCGTTCGCGTCTTCGCGGCTCAGGATCTCGCTCACGCCGAGACTCTTCAACCATTCGTGCTGTTCGGGCTTGCCGGTCACCGCAGCAACCTCATAACCGAGATGGGCGAGAATCTTCACCGCGACCGAACCCACGCCGCCGGTGGCACCGGTAACCAGCACAGTGCCACCGGACGCGCTCACTCCCGCCGCTTCCAACTTGTCGATACACTCCGCCGCGGTAAAACCAGCGGTACCCAGCAGCATCGAGCTATGAGCGTCGAGCCCGGTGGGCATTTTGACCACCCACCCGGCGGGCACTCGGATCTGTTGGCCAAACCCACCGGGTGTGTTCATGCCGAGATCAAAACCGATCACGACAACCTCATCGCCGACACTAAAATTCGCGCTATCGCTCGCAGCAACGGTCCCCGCGGCGTCGATACCTGGGGTGTGCGGGAAGTTGCGCGTTACCCCCGGATTGCCGGTGGCGGACAAGCCATCTTTGTAGTTGAGCGAGGAGAACGCGACGTCGATCAGCACATCCCCGGCGGGCAGATCGTCCGTCTCTCGTTGGATGATACTGCGATTAAAACCGTCCGCGGTCTTCTCTACCCAAAAAGCACTGAAAGTCATCTGTTCCCCCATTTGTCCGATTGCGGCACGCTGATCCTCGCCCGCTTTGTTTTTGCGCTTTGTGTGCCGACCGTTCGCTAGCGCCAGCCCTGCAACAACGCCTGGGCCTGATCGAGCACGCCATTCACACGGCCCATCAGTTTGTCGATCGGCTTCTTGTGTTCGATCCAACTGATCGCGAAAACGTCCGAACGTTCGCATGCCTCGAGCAAATATTCGTCACTGGTACTAATGCCGTCGATTAGATTTAACTCCAGGGCACGGGTCCCATACCAGGCTTCGCCGGTGGCGACCGTGGCGATATCGAGTTCGGGACGATTCTCCGTCACGTAGGACTGGAACAACGTATGGACATCCTCCAGTTCTTCGATGAATTTGGCGCGGCCTTCTTCGGTGTTCTCCCCGAAGGTGGTCAGCGTGCGCTTGTGCTTGCCGGCGGTCAGGACCTCAACATCAACATCGTTCTTTTTAAGCAGCCGATGCACGTTGGGTATTTGTGCCACCACGCCAATGGACCCGATCAGCGCAAAGGGCGCTGCCAGGATTTTGTTCGCCACCGCGGCCATCAGATAGCCACCACTGGCCGCCACCTTGTCTACCACCACGGTCAAGGGAATCTCCCGACCGCGCACACGCGCCAATTGCGAGGCGGCCAACCCGTAGCTGTGGACCATGCCGCCGGGACTCTCGATACAGGCCACCACTTCGTCTTTCGGCTCCGCCATGGTCAGGACGGCGCTGATTTCTCGGCGCAAGAATTCGACGGAGGAGGCTTTGACATCGCCTTCGAAGTTCAGCACGAACGTACGCGGTTTGCGCTCATCATCAGGTGTAGCGTCGCCCGCTCCTGTACCGTCTCCCGTCGCGGGTTGTGCAGTTTCTTGCGAGGTCGTTTTGGCGGCTACCTTAGCTGCTTTGGAGGCTTCTTTGGCGGCTTCCTTGGCGTTTTTCTTCTCCGCCTTTGCTTCAGCCTTGCGTTCGACCTTGACCACCGCATCGTCCAACAGCGCCCCCTGCATCGCATGCTTGAGGTCTTTTACTTCCTGGTTGAGCTTGCGGATCATCAGGTGCCCACTCTGCTCGGGCATTTGTTTCATGGCGTTGTTGGCGAGAAAACCGACAATGACCATGATCGCCACCACGATCGTGATCACCTCCGCGAGGAATACCAGATAGTCGAACAGATATGTCAAAGCGTGAAACCGAATGTTCTCAAAAGCCGGCTACTCTAGCGACTAACGTTACGCTGAGCCAGCTATTTTCTGACTAAGCCAGCGGCGTTTACCCCGGCGTGACGGCCTTGCAAGCGATAACCCCTTTACGCACCATGCGCGCATGACGGAAGATCTCACACAACTGTGCAAGGCGTATCGCAGCCAGTTCGAAGCCGGCTTTCGCGCGACCATCAAGCTCGACTGGGGAGCAGGGAGTGCGCTGTTGCAGTGCGCGGATCAGAGCTGCGAAGTCGTGGATGATACGCAGGCGTATGACATGGCCCTGCTGTTCAGCGACGCGGCTTCGGCGCTTGCGTTGTTGCGCGGGCAGGCTAATCCGATCGACGCCTTCATGCGCGGCGAGTTTCGGGCCACCGGTTATATCGTCTGGGCGTTTACGCTGTTGCGGTGTTTCCCGGCCGGGACCGATTAGTCCTTCCGATTCACAAACTCTTCGATCAACCAACCGGAGATGGCGGTCTTGGGTGGGATCTGCGGCAGATTGCTGGCCGTGAACCACTGCGCATCCGCGATCTCTCCTTCCTGACAGACGATCTCCCCACTGTCGTACTCGGCGTGAAAGCCGAGCATCAGCGAGTTGGGAAACGGCCAACTCTGCGAGCCGAAGTAATGCAGGTTTTTCACCTTCAGGCCCACTTCTTCGAAGACTTCTCGATGCACCGTCTGTTCGATCGATTCCCCAGGTTCGACAAACCCCGCCAGAGTGGAATACATACCATTCGGCCATGCGACATTGCGCGCCAACAGCATTTCATGCCCTTTGGTGATGAGCACGATAATGCTCGGACTCAAACGCGGATAGGCGATCAGACGACATTGCGGACACTGCTTGGCACGATCCACCGGGTGGTCTTCCATCGCCGCGCCACAGCGACCGCAGAATTGGTTGGTCTGGTGCCATTCGACCACCTGCTGCGCACGCCCGGCAAGATAAAAGACGCTCGGGGCGGTGCGCCCCAAGAGGGCTCGTAAGCCCACGCTGCTGTAGCCTTCGGGGACTTGGCCTTTCGCGGCGACGGCGATGCACGGTCGATTGAGATAGTGTCCCAGGAAGTGCTCGCTGCGGACCTCCGTATCAAACCAGCGAAAGTCGTCACCAGTGATCGGGCTCGGCACCCCCTGTTCGGACTTGACCACCAGTTCGCCTCTGACGAAAACGAAATGCCAAGCGTCCCCCCGCTCCAACGATTCGGGTAAGACATGATCGGGGATGAACTCGTCGGGACTATCGGGCCACATGGTCAAGGCTCCTGCAGGTGGTTCTCAAGCTTGTTATTAGCTGGCTAAGCTGGTCAGCCGTGTCGCATCGTTCTGTTGTGGCGCTCTCATTGTAACGCTACCTACCGCACTCTCTTATATCGACAGCGCCCGCGCTTTGTACCGGTAACGCGCCGCCGCTGCCAGCGTGGGCTGTGCCCGCGGTGGCGGTTTTGTCGACCGCATCACCGCCGTGGGGTTGCCGCGCACAAACTAAGTTCGCACATACCTGGCGGGCCTCTATACTGGTACACAAGGGCGTTCACAAGCACCCTTGCCGTGCGCGCACACGTCACGATATCGTATCGCGCTGTGATCGTCATGCCCAAGCACAACACTGCGGGCGTATCGATCCGACAAGCGTCTGTGCACAAGTTATTTTACACTGTGCTGACTACAAACACCGCCAGGCCGTTATGGCCATAGAAATGGCTTGATCAGATCGGGAAGGAGTAGGAATACAACATGGTGGATAGCCCCGCAAATCGTTTGACCCTGAGTTCGTTCACGCAGAACTTCCTCGGGCAATCCCCGGAATGGTACAAGATGACCATTGTCGGCTTCCTGGTCTTCAATCCGTTCCTGCTCTTGATCGCCGGCCCTTACATCGCAGGCTGGTGTCTCGTGCTGGAGTTCATCTTTACGCTGGCGATGGCGCTGCGCTGTTACCCGTTGCAACCCGGAGGGTTGATTGCCATCGAGGGTATCGTGATGGGCCTCGGCTCGCCGGAGACGGTAGTACACGAGATCTATGGCGCGTTCACTGTGATCCTGCTGCTGGTGTTCATGGTCGCCGGCATCTACTTCATGAAGGAACTGCTGCTCTTCACCTTCACCAAGATTCTCATCAAGATTCGCAATAAGACAGCCATTGCGTTCCTGTTCTGTATCACGGCAGCGGTGCTGTCCGCCTTTCTCGACGCCCTCACCGTCACCGCCGTGGTGATCAGCGTGGGGGTTGGCCTCTACTCGGTCTATCACCGGGTCGCCTCGGGTAAACACTTCGGCGAGGATCACGAGCACGCCGACGACGATTCGGTAGACGAGTTGAACCGTGAGGAACTGGAGCAGTTCCGCGCCTTCCTACGCAGCCTGTTGATGCACGCCGCTGTGGGTACCGCCTTAGGCGGCGTCTGCACCACGGTGGGCGAACCTCAGAACCTGCTGATCGCCGATCGTCTGGGCTGGGAGTTTGTCGAATTCTTCCTGAAGATGTCGCCGGTCACCATGCCTGTGCTGGTGATGGGGCTCTTGACCTGCGTGCTGCTGGAGAAGACCCGCTGGTTCAGCTACGGCGGGCTGTTACCCGAGCGGGTCCGCGACATTCTGCTCGAGTTCGATGAGCACGAAAACGAGAACCGCACCGGTCGCGATACCGCCCGCCTGATCACCCAGGCCGCCAGTGGAGTCTTCCTGGTCTTTGCCCTCGCCTTTCACATCGTCCCCGAGGTAGGGGTCATCGGCCTGACCATCATCGTGCTGCAGACCGCGTTCAACGGTATCACCAACGAACATCAGATCGGACCGGCCTTCGAAGAGGCACTGCCGTTCACCGCCTTGTTGGTCGTGTTCTTCGCCGTGGTAGCAGTTATCCATGACCAGCACCTCTTTTCGCCGATCATCAATTGGGTCCTGACCTTGCCGGAACACACGCAGCCGGGCATGTTCTACATCGCCAATGGCGTACTTTCGGCTATCTCAGACAACGTGTTTGTCGCCACCGTCTATATCGGTGAGGTGAAAGCCGCGTTCGACGCAGGTGAGATCACCCGCGAGCAATTCGAGTTGCTGGCCATCGCGATCAATACCGGCACCAACATACCCAGTGTGGCCACGCCCAACGGGCAGGCGGCCTTCCTGTTCCTGCTGACCTCTTCACTCGCGCCTTTGATCCGCCTGTCATACATGAAGATGGTGGTGATGGCTCTGCCCTACACCATCGTGATGGGTATCACCGGCTGGGTGTGTGTGAACTACGTGCTGGTGGGCGGCTGATCGCCAAAGCTTAAGCTAGGCGGGCTGGCGCCAGATTGGCGCAGCCCCGTCTTGCTGCATCGCATCGAGCACCGCTTCATGGGCGACCAGTTCTGCGGCATCAGCGTGCACGACCAAAATCTCGACACTGTCGAGTGCGGCCCAATCCGCATCGTCCAGAATTTCCCCCGCCGCCGCCGTCGAGTCTCCACCGCCAAACAGGTTGGTCTGCCCGCCGGTCATCAGCAAATACACGTCCGCTAAAATCTCCGCGTCGAGCAACGCCCCGTGAAGTTCACGCTGGGAATTGTCCACTGCATAGCGCCGGCACAGCGCATCGAGATTGTTCTTCTGGCCCGGATGTTTCTGCCGGGCGACCGCCAGGCTGTCGGTGATTTCACAGATCGACTCCAAGCGCACCTTGGCCGGCGTCATCGCGAGTTCAAAGTTCAAAAACGACACGTCGAACGGGGCGTTGTGGATCACCAGCTCAGCGCCATCCACAAACTGCAGAAATTCGTTCTCGATCTCTGCAAACCGGGGTTTGTCAGCCAGGAACTCCGCTGAGATACCATGGATTTCATAAGCGCCGTCATCGATCTCGCGCTCGGGATTGATGTATTTGTGAAAGTGACGCCCGGTCAGTCGCCGATTGACCATTTCCACCGCGCCGATCTCGATAATGCGGTGGCCCGTCTCCGGTTCCAGGCCGGTGGTTTCCGTATCCAGTACTATCTGCCGCAATGCGCGCCCCTGCGTGCGTTCCTATGGACCGGCCTGGCGATCACGTCTCGCCTGCTGCCAGCATGTCGTCGATCGCCACGTTCGCCGCGTTATCAACGTGTTCGTTTTCCGCGTGTCCGCTGTGACCTTTGACCCAGTGCCAGCGCACATCATGGGTCTGGGTCAGCTCGTCCAGCGCCTGCCACAGATCCTGATTCTTGACCGGTGCCTTGGCTGCGGTCTTCCACCCGTTGCGCTTCCAACCGCTGATCCACTGGGTGATGCCCTGGCGTACGTATTGCGAATCGGTGGTCAGATCCACGCTGCTAGGGAGCGACAGCGCCGCCAGGCCGCTGATCGCCGCCTGCAGTTCCATCCGGTTGTTGGTGGTCGCAGGCTCGGCCCCGCTGATGGTTTTCTCTCGCCCTTGATAGCGCAACAACGCCGCCCAACCTCCAGGGCCGGGATTGCCGCGACAGGCACCATCGGTAAATATCTCTACGTGGTTCAAATCAGTGGTCGAGGTCGGACAGGACCGGGTTAGCGCTGCGCCAACTGGCCACCCGAGGGTAGGAAACGGGGGCGAGCTTGGCATCTTGGGGTAGCCCCCGCCACTTGGGGGTTTTAGC
>JBCCHL010000183.1:0-8419 GCA_039028775.1 Pseudomonadota bacterium
GAAAACGGCGAGAGCTGCCCGGTGACCAGTCCCGGGGGCGTGGCGGCGCCCGGGGCGGTTTGCGCGCGACGGACCCAAACGCCCACCGCGGTGGCGCGGTCGTCGGGGGCCGGCAAGCCGATGCGGTAGCGCGGGGGCCGCTTGGTTCAGCCGCGCGCAAATCGCACCGGGCGGCGACACCCCGCCGGGACTGGTCACCGGGCAGCTCTCGCCGTTTTCGAGTCACGGCCCCGCTCGCCACGGTACGCAGCGACCGGATGTGACCGCCCCCGGCCAGCACATCGTGGCCGCCCTTGCTGCAGGCAGCGAGATGGCCAATCTGCCGCAATACGCCCCGCGGCGTCTGGAGAACGACCGCTATATCTCGATACAGGGTACCAGCATGGCAACCCCGTTTGTCACCGGCGTGATCGCGCTGATGTTGCAACGCGAACCCGATCTCACGCCCGAGGAAGTGCGTTTGCGCCTACGCGCAACATCGCAACGCGACGGAGTAACCGGACCGGTCTGGAACTCGGGGTTCGGGTATGGAAAGATCGATGTTGAGACCTTACTGAACTACTGACACGAAACATGGTTTTCAGCACACGAGATGCAAAGCGCGAGGTGATGTCTCGCGCTGTGAGCGAGTGGTGCCAGACCAGCGCGCCGGACGAGGTACGCTCCATCGTGGTCACCGTGACCCATACGGCGAACCTGGGTAACATCAAAACAGTCATGCGCAATGCTGGGGCAGATATTCAAAGCGAGGGACGCGCCGCCATCGTGATGGCGGCCAACAGCGCCGCTGCCCGCACATTGAGCACCGTAGACGGTGTTGTGCGCATGACTATGCCTGAGCGTCTGCAACCGAAATCAAACTAAGCGAACAGAGGAACCTCCCAGACGCTCAAACATCTCCATATCACTCCCATCAGCGGCAGGCCCCTGTCGCATTCGCACGGCAGAGCTTCCGGGTTGCCTCTGGCACACAAATACCGAGCGGCGGTTATACGTCCAGCTACCCTCCAGCCGTCATCCGCTACCTTTCATCCGAATCTGCTTGCGACTCTGGACGCTGCATTGGCACAACTAGGTTAGCCACTGTCAACCAATGAACCGCCAAGGACGTTGTTGGCAGGGTAACAGGGAACGCGATGCGTGAGAGAGATGTTATGGATGTGAACAGAATGTTGTGCACGGCGATGGCGTGTCTGCTGCTGATGGCTTCTGGATGTGGCGGCGGCGGCAGTTCCAGTAGCCCCCCTCCTCCGCCACCACCGCCACCACCCCCGGTGGTTATCACCACCCCGGAGGCATTCGTCTTTCTTAATCAGGCGACCTTCGGCGCTACCCTGGCGAATGCACAACGGCTCATCGATCTGGGCTACGAAGGATGGGTGGATGAACAACTGGCACAGCCGGCGTCTCTAAAACTCCCACACCTTCAAAGCCTGCCCGTCCCCACCCAACCGCAAACCCTGCAAACGGACCGGGTCGATATCTGGTTCAGGAATGTGATCAACGGCGATGATCAGTTGCGACAAAGGGTCGCTTTCGCTTTGTCGGAAATCATGGTGGTGTCGCAATTGGGGGCATTGAATCGGAGTCCGTATGCCCTGGCGGATTACTACGATGTTCTGGTAAGAGGCGCGTTCGGTAACTATCGCGATTTACTAGAAGAAGTCACGTTACATCCGGCCATGGGCGTGTATCTGTCCATGTTGGGCAACCGCAAGCCGGATACGGCGAACAACATACGCCCCGACGAGAACTACGCGCGCGAGGTAATGCAGCTGTTTTCCATCGGACTCGTACAGCTCAATAGCGATGGATCGGACCAGCTCGATGACGGCGGCCTGCCTATCCCCACCTATGATCAAGCTACCATCGAGGGCTTTGCGCACGTGTTCACCGGCTGGCATTGGGCCGACGCCCCCAACGGCTTCTTGAGCGCGCGCCCGAGCCTCGAAAATCAAATCAAGCCGATGCAGTTGTATCCGGATTTTCATGACGACGGAGTAAAACTCCTTCTGAACGGCGAGATGATTGCGGCGAATCAAGGCGGCGTTGCAGATCTGGATCAGGCATTGGACAACTTGTTCAACCACCCCAATGTTGCGCCATTTATCAGCTATCGACTAATACAGCGTTTGGTTTCCAGCAACCCATCTGCCGCGTACATCGGACGCATGAGCAGTGTGTTCAACGACAATGGTCAAGGTGAGCGCGGCGACCTGGGGGCACTCGTGAAAGCGATATTGCTGGATCCGGAGGCACGGGCGTTAACCCGCACGGACACGGGCGGCAAGCTCAAGGAACCGCTGCTGCGATTGACCCAACTCTATCGCGCCTACGACGCCCAATCCCAAAGCGGGCGCTATCCCTTGGTGTTCGCCTACGTCGCGCTGGGGCAGGGTGTGTTGCAATCGCCCTCGGTCTTCAATTTCTTCAGCCCGTTTTATGCACCTCCCGGCGAGATCCAAGATCAGGGTCTCGTCGCGCCTGAACTGCAGATCGCGACGGAGTATCAGAATACGTTTCTCACCAACACGTTGTTCGACCAAACGTTCGTCAATCAGTCGGAAAATCTGGCAAACCTAGGAGAGGACGATGTTTACCTGGACATCGCTGCCGAAGTCGCGATCGCAGATGACATCGACGGCCTGGTCGCGCTCGTCGCTGACAAATTGATGGCCGGGGAGATCAGTCCGACGCTTGACGCACAAGTCAAACAGATGCTCGGGCGTACACAACCTACAGACACAGCGTTGCGGGCAGCGGAGACCATTTACCTGATCGCATCATCACCGGAATACGCGCTGCAGCGCTAGGAGTGCTGACATGACCACACGTAGAAGATTACTGACGGGGACCGCCACCCTGGCCGGAGTAAGCATGGTGGCTCCACTGATGCTGTCTCCGGTCAACGCACATGCGACGTTCGGAGACTACAAAGCACTCGTGTGCGTATTCTTGTTTGGCGGCAACGACGGCTGGAACATGCTCGTGCCTCGCAGCGAAGCGGAGCACACCGTCTATGCCAACAGTCGCCAGAACATGGCCATCGATAGGGACGACTTGATACCGATCACCCCGAACACCACCGACGGGAGTGAATATGGGCTCCACCCCTCTTTGATAGGTATTCAGGGCCTGTTCGATGCAGGTGCCGCGGCTTTCACCGCCAATGTGGGCCCGCTTATCGAACCGACCACCCTGGAACAATACCAAAACAAATCGGTACAGCGCCCGCCTCAGTTGTTCTCGCACAACGATCAGCAGAGCCAGTGGCACACACTCAAAGGTGCCGCTCCGTCGGCGACCGGATGGGCAGGACGCCTGGCGGACTTGTTAGCTGCACAGACCACAACGCAAATGATCCCTTCGACTTCGTCGCTATTCGGCTCTACGACATTTCTGGTCGGTGCTTCGACCCAGCCTTATGTGATGGGTCCGGGTGGACCACTTGCGTTTTCGGGCTTCGCGGACACCGGCATAGGATTGGAACAACGGCTGGCTTTCGAGCGGATCGTTGCGGCCCGGCAAGCCAACATCTACGGCCGGGGCTACGCAGCGATACAGCAGCGAGCGCTGGACAACGCGGATCTAATCAATACCACTCTCGCCAACGCGCCGGTACTGAGCACCACCTTCGCTAACGATGTCCTATCACAACAGTTGCAGACCGTCGCGCGTCTTATCGCTGTGCGCGATGACCTGCAAATGGAGCGGCAGGTGTTTTTTGTCGCTCTCGGCGGGTTCGACACGCACGACGATCAGGTGATGCTGCAGCCTGGATTGCTGGCCAACATTGACGCGGCTATGACATCGTTTTACGACGCGACTGTCGAATTGAACGTCGCAGATCGGGTGACGACATTTACCCAGTCAGATTTTGGTCGCACGCTGACCTCCAACGGTGACGGCACCGACCATGCTTGGGGTAGCGTTGCTCTGACGGTCGGGGGCGGCGTAGCCGGTCGAGATATCTATGGTGCCTATCCGTTGCTGGATATTGGCGGCAACTATGATGTAGGTGGAGGTCGGCTTATACCCACCACATCCGCCGATCAATACGCCGCGACCCTCGCCCAGTGGATGGACCCGACGCTGGCTGACCTGGAAACGGTTGCGCCCAACATTGGCAATTTTGCGCAACAGAACCTGGGATTCATGATCTAGCGGTGCAGACCAATATCGTGCCAGCGCGTCGAGGCGGCGCGCTTAAAGCGTCTGCCTGCTTCGGTAGGTTGCTCGCGTCGACGCTCGACGCCGTGTCCGGCCTCAGACGATCACCGCGAGCCCACCAGGCCGCAGCAACGCTTGCAAGGCCCATGCGCTTGTCCTAGTTTGTCCCAGGCGAACAAAGGGAGCCCGTAACATGACAACACAGTGGGCAACTCCAGAAGCGCTGCTCGACGTAGCAAAGAGCACCGAACGATGGATTGCCGGTCTGGCACAGGAAACCGAGCACGGTCGCCGCTGGAGTCTTGCAGCCGAGCGCCCGGATAAATTTGTGCCGACCCTCTATCTGGGGTCAGCCGGTATCGTGTTGTTCTATCTCGAGTTGTATCGCGCCACAGGTAAGGACAGCCATCTAGCGTCCGCGCGGGCAGGCGCTGATGATGTCATCGCGCAATTCCCGGAACTCAATCCAACCTGTGCTGCCATGGGCGGGTGGGTCGGCTACATGTTTGTGCTGAACGAGATCGCCAAAACAACCGGCGAATCGCGCTATGCCGATGCCGCGCGCCTGTGCGCTGCGAAGCAACGCGAGAGCGCCGAGGAGATTGGGGCGGGTATCGGCTGGATACAGGAGATGCCTTACGGACGTCTGACCGGACATCAGGGCGTGCGCGAAATTTTTGACATGACCGAGGGTGCGGCTGGCGCCGGCACCTTCTGGCTGTACGCGCACGACGAGAACATCGATGCGCAGGCACAAGAGTGGGCACAACAAGCTGGCGAACGGCTGCTGGAAGTTGCCGAACCGGCAACGGGTGGCATGCGTTGGCAATTGATGCCGGACATACCCTGGCCGTTTGATGCCCCCAATTTCGCCCACGGCACCGCGGGTGTGGCCTATTTTTTTGCACGCCTATATCAGAGCACGGGGCACCCTCGCTATCTCGAGGCTGCAGTACAAGGTGCGGGTCACGTGCAGGCCGTAGCCCAGGACATGCCAGACGGCGGTCGTCTGGTACCCCATGTGCTGGACGACGGACGTCCGGATCGCTTCTATCTGGGTTTGTGTCACGGGCCGCCGGGGACGGCACGCTTGTTTATTCTGCTGAGCACCATCACCGGCGAGGACGACTGGGCATCCTGGGCGCGCGGTCTTGACGAGGGGCTGGCCGCCACAGGCGCGCCGGAGCAGCGCAGCCGCGGTCTGTGGAACAACGTCAGTCAATGCTGCTGCGACGCCGGGATAGGCGACCATGCGATAAACATGTTTCGGGCCACTCAGGACGAATTCTATCTGGACCTGGCGCAACGCGTCGCCGCCCAACTCGTGCGCACCGCCCATGTGGAGGGCGGCCGCTACAGTTGGCCTCAGGCCGAACACCGTACCCAACCCGACTTTATCCAGACCCAGACCGGTTACATGCAGGGCGCGGCTGGTATCGCGAGCTTCTTTACGCATCTGGCGACCACCCTACAAGGCGCGCCGGTCAAGATACAGTTTCCGGACTCGCCTTTTCCTTAGGGTGGCGGCCGACTCGATGCATTGTGCGGATGCCGGGTGTAGCGCGATGCAGACTCAGGCATAAGTCGAATGGCGGCCTGGGCGGCAGTCGCAACAGAAAGCCGCGTATTGGATAGGGCTGGCTGAGTGGCAGGTGCACCCGGGCCGTTTGGAGTTAAAGCTGCAAGATCGGGACAACTGCTAATGTGGTGGGTTATCCCGAATGCGAGACTACGCGGCCATCTCCCCCGCGCCCACACTCTAATCAAAAACGCCCGTGCGATGATCCGTGACGTCTAAACGAGATGTAACTTTGTTTTAAACACTCTGCAGTTTTCGCCCGAGGGCGCCGACAACAGATCGGCTCACGAAAGCCGGCGTGCAATTGCCGCGCTTCCATCCGAGCAAAAGACACGCCAGACACCTCCGTGAGCCAGAATAGTTACCGCTTTAGTGCACCCGTCCACACTTTTTTCGGAGCCGGTCTGTGTCTTGGGCTAGTGTTATAGGGTAGTTGAGAAAAAAGTTGACTGAAGGACATGGCAACAGACAATCGCTTCGCGCTCGGATGGCGCGACACATTCAGGGTCCTGCGACCCTACTTCGCGCGCAACCTCGCCGAGCAGGTACGCTGCATCTGGTTCATCGTACTCTACCTGATCCTCTTCCAGCTCTTCGTACTGGAACTGCCCATCGTTTATGCCGGCATGATTATCGCCGGCATTGTGATCGTCGCGTTCGGGCTCATGTTTTTCATGGAGGGGCTGCGGCTGGGTTTGATGCCGCTGGGTGAGGTGATCGGCAGCACCCTACCCCAACGCTCGAATCTGTTTGTGATACTGGGGTTTGCCTTCCTGCTCGGTGTCGGCGCGACATTTGCCGAACCTGCCATCGCGGTCCTGAAAGCAGCTGGCAGCGGCGTGATCGCGGAGGATGCCCCTCTGCTGTACAGCATTCTGAACGATTTCGCGGATCAACTGGTCGCCTGCGTCGGATTCGGCGTCGGTCTGGCGGTGTTGCTCGGTGTTCTCCGATTCTTTTATAACTGGCCGCTGAAACGCCTTGCCATCCCCAGCGTCACGCTGATCCTCGGGCTGTCGCTGTATTTCAGCCAGAACGAGGTACTCGCAGACATATTAGGGCTGGCGTGGGATTGCGGGGCGGTCACCACTGGACCGGTTACAGTGCCACTGGTTCTGGCGTTGGGCATCGGCGTGTGCCGCGTGCTAACCAGCGGTACGGCGGATACGGGTTCGGGGTTTGGTATCGTAACGTTGGCATCTTTGTTTCCGATACTCGCGGTATTACTGCTCAGCCTGCACCACTATCACGCCGAAGACTACTACGGGGCGGCCAACTACGAGCAGGAGACCATCGAGCAGTCACAGCTGCCCGACGCTCCCGAACCCGTTCGACAGCGCCGCGATACACCGGTGACAAGCGCTGAGTTCAATCAGTTCGTCAAAGATGGCGTGCTGCCCGAAGGCTACGAGCTGGCGTTCGTCGAACCGCGCGCAACCCTGAAAGATGGCAGCATCGTCATCGCCGATCCCGAGGTACGCATTACCAAACAGTATCAGCGCGACTACAGCATCGTCTCCGAGCGTTTGTGGAATCCCGATCAGTCCATGGCCGATGGTTTGCGCAGCGCCATGCTCGACGCGCTTCGTGCCATTGTCCCTCTGTGCGCTTTCTTGTTTATCGTCTTGTACTGGGTCCTGCGCGAACGGCTCGAACGGGCTACGGACGTGACGGTGGGAATTACCTTCGCGCTACTCGGCATGGCGCTGTTCAGCCTGGGAATAGCGCTCGGTCTGACCCCGCTGGGCGGCCAGCTCGGCGGTAATATACCTTTGAGCTTTGCCGAGGCCGTACCTTGGGGTGGTCAGTACATCGAAGGGCCCTACTTCGAAACCCACTGGGGTAAGTTGGTAGCCGTGCTGTTTGCGTTTTTCCTCGGCTACGGTGCCACCTTGGCCGAACCTGCGCTCAATGCGCTGGGCGACACCGTGGAACGCATCACCATCGGCGCCTTCCGTAAGCGTCTGCTCATGCAGAGTGTGGCGATCGGCGTTGGTCTGGGCATCGCTGCGGGCATTGTCAAAGTCATCTTCAATCTCCCCCTGATGCACCTGCTTGCGCCGGCCTATCTGTTGGTCCTGGTGCTGACGGTGCTGGCACCCAACAACTTCGTGAACTTCAGCTGGGACAGCGCAGGGGTGACTACCGGACCTATCACGGTACCCCTGGTGCTGGCCATGGGACTGGGGGTTGGTGCCAACGTACCCGGGGTGAGCGATGGCTTCGGCATTCTCGCACTCGCCTCCGTCGGCCCAATCCTGACGGTATTGTCAGTAGGACTCTACACGCAAGCACAAATTCGTCGCGCTGAGCGCGACGCTCAATCCAAAGTGCAAACGGAGGCGCTCAGTGTTCAGTAAACCCCATCAATTTTCGCTCCTGACCGCATTCTTGCCACACGCGACAACGCGTAGTATCGCTGACGATCTGCTGCACCAAGACAGCGCAAGCGCGCTCATGTGGCGCGCGCGCGGCACCCTGCTGCACGAACACTGGCTGAAAAAGTGGGTGCCGCCGATCAGCCCCGGCAAAGGCGTCCTGCAGATGATCCTGCCGGAGCACGCGGTCAACCAGACCCTTAGCCAGGTTGTGGATCGAGCCAAACTGAACTACCAAGCCACCGGCGCGGTGTTCTGCTCACCGAGCCACGATGTGTTTGTCGGGCGTGAC
>JBCCHL010000184.1:0-8373 GCA_039028775.1 Pseudomonadota bacterium
CGACAAGAAGATTTCTAATATCCGTGATCTTCTGCCGATCCTGGAAAATGTAGCCAAAGCAGGCAAGCCGCTGATGGTCATCGCCGAAGACATCGAAGGCGAAGCCCTGGCTACCCTGGTTGTCAACAACATGCGCGGTATCGTTAAAGTCTCTGCCGCCAAAGCCCCGGGCTTCGGCGATCGCCGCAAGGCCATGCTGCAGGACATCGCCATTCTGACCGGTGGCACCGTGATCTCCGAAGAAGTGGGACTGACTCTCGAAGGCGCGACCCTCGACGATCTGGGCACCGCCAAGCGCATCTCTTCCACGAAGGAAAACACCACCATCGTTGACGGTGCTGGTGACCGCGCTGACATCGAAGCCCGCATCAAGCAGATTCGTCAGGAAATCGAAGACACCTCTTCCGATTACGACCGCGAAAAACTGCAAGAGCGTCTGGCGAAGCTCGCTGGCGGTGTGGCCGTGATCAAGGTAGGTGCGCCCACCGAAGTGGAAATGAAAGAGAAGAAAGCCCGCGTTGAAGATGCGCTGCACTCCACCCGCGCTGCGGTTGAAGAAGGTGTGGTACCCGGCGGTGGTGTTACTCTCGTGCGTGCAATCGCTGCAGCCGAAGGCGCTAGCCCGGACAACGAAGACCAGGCGGTTGGTATCACGCTGACCACCCGGGCCATGAGCGCACCGCTGCGTCAGATCGCCACTAACGCTGGTGATGAAGGTGCGGTTGTCCTCGACAAGGTTTCTGCCCTCGAAGGTAACAACGGCTACAACGCAGCTACCGGTGAGTACGGCGACATGCTGGACATGGGTATTCTCGACCCCGCCAAAGTCACCCGCACCGCGCTGCAAGCTGCGGCTTCAGTTGCGGGTCTGATGATCACCACCGAAGCGATGATCAGCGAGCTGCCTCAGGACGCGCCGGCTGCCGGCGGTATGCCTGGTGGTATGCCGGATATGGGTGGCATGGGCGGCATGATGTAAAGCGCCCTGCGCCTTGTGCGGATAGAAAGCCCGGCCTTTGGCCGGGCTTTTTTGTTGGGTCCAATGCCGATGTAGCCCCGGCGATTTGACCGCAGCGACGTTGAAGCGGTACAACGTCTTACAACGACGGTATCGGCCGATCCGCTATTGAGCCCCCGCTCAATTCACCTGCAGCGAGGGATCTGATCGTTCATGACCACCATCGATCGCTACGTGCTTAGCGTTAAATCCGCAATTTTGGTAGCCCCGAGCGTTGTTCTCATCGCGCTGGCGACGTTTCTCTCCCTATCCGATCCGATCCAATTGATGGCGACAGCGCCCGCCCTGCTGGCAGCGGTGATCGGCGTGCAGATTGTGATCACATGGCCGTGTTCAGAGTCGAAAACTGGTTTGATGACAAGTGGGCCGGCTTCTCTGGCGTGATGCCCAACCACCACAACCTCGCCGCGCGGGGGTATGCAGATATCGTTTCGCGCTGCCGTGCGCAGTCCTACCCTGTCCGCCCTCGCGGACTGGCTTACACAGTGTTTGACGGGCAATTTTAAGCCATGTCACCTCGAAAATCCCTCTTGCGACGACCAACACCGGTGCACAGTCCCAGGGGTAAAGGCCCGCTTGCCCGGGTTGGTCTCTTGTCTGCGTCCTTGTTAGCAGGCGGTGCGAGGCGATGGAGTCTGCGCTGCCGCGAGCGGTGGCAACGTGGCCGGCTCAGCAACCCCCCCTGCATTTGCCAACAACACGAATGCACCTAACAGGCTCGATTTTGCGCAACGATGGCTAAACAACTGATCACCTTTATCGCCCTCGCCATCGGTGCCTGGATGATCCTCGATGTCTTGTCATCATCTTGTTCGCCGTAACCAACCTTTTGGAGGACCGCGAGCAAGCGTCGTTGCTGTTTGCCATCGCGGCTTTGCCGGTGTTGGTAGCCTGCGGGTTCGCTTACTTGCTATACCGGTTTGCCCGTAATATGTAATCACCCTCGCAGGATATTGGGGATTCGGTGCGATACGGTGGCGCCAGACTCCTCGGCCTTTTTCTGCTCATCCAGTCGGCTTCCAGAGTACTTGTGGCGATAGCGGGCAGTGTCGCTCGGGATCCGCAGATCTACATCGATGCGTTTCTCATTGCCACGTTGTATTTTAGCCTAGGCTTTCTGCTGGCGTTTAGAACGCGTTGGACATTGCGGTGGCTGGAGCGCCGGGAGTAGTTCGGCTCAAGGCGATTGGGACTGGCGTTGCATCAATCTTCAAGCACCAGATATGAACGGTTGTATTTGTCTGATCTGTTTGCGACATTGGCGGGGAGGCTTGGGCTGCTGCGCCTGATCCCTTGGCGGCTCGCTGACCGGCCTCAACCATTCAAATAGTCATCGCAGGCGAGGGGACGGATGGGGCGTGTCACTATTTTCGATAACCAGGATTCAACCAACGCGTTTGACCTTGCAGACATCCTGATGCTGATCGAGCCCTCCATCGATCGCAGCTGGCGCGTGGCAGGGGTGGTTAGCTTCGGCCTGGCCTCGGAGCAACTACAGCGGTTCAGCGACAACGCTACCCGCATGACCGATAGGGCGCTGCATCAGGTGGCGATGGGTATCGACCAGACCCTGGCGGGTGAGTTTGCCGCGTTTCAACAAGACGTCGAACACCCTTCCATCGTGATCCGTGCCAGGCGCGACGCCGTGTTCGAAGTGGAAACTGACGAACAGGCGCTTCTCGCCGCTATCAAAGCTAAGTTTGTTCGAGTGGAATCTTGAAGCGACCGACCAACGGAGATAAAAATGCAAGTAATGGGGATACGTTTCTGCTCGGTGGACGCACAATCCGAATCGATGTCGGCGTTCTTCTCGGCACTCGGTCTGCAGCCGGTCGATCCGGCCAGCAACCATGTGTTCGCGGCGGGCAACGGCTGGATTGAAACCTGGGCAGCGACTGAGGACATGCCGGCGGGTGTCATGCTGCAGATCGTCGTGGACGATGCGGATGAGTTTGCGGCGCATGCGCGATCCAACCAACTCGATCCGCAGGGACCGGTCGAAGCCCACGGCGAGAAGATTTACTTCTTGCAAGCGCCGTCCGGGCTTAACATCACCATACAGTCGGCGCTGGCTTGATCTGTGGGAAATGACTCCGGAAAATCTTCAGTCTTGCGTATAGATACCTGCCGCTTGGACCACGCGTGGCGGTGGCCTGCTGCGCCGTATGAGTAAGGGGGTCTGGATATGCGTGTACAGAGGGCCACCACCGCAGATGATCTCGCATCGATTGTGGATGCGATCAACGCCGCGCAGTGGGATGACGCGAATGCGATCGAGGTTTACGAGGCAACGGCGCTTGCGGCCTATCTCGAGCGCCAGGATACCGTATTCCTGACTTGTCACGAGGGCAAGGATGTATCGCCGTTGTTGGGGATGGCGTCTGCCCGGATCGAAATGAAGCCTTACGGGCGGGGTCTGTGGTTGTACGTGGATGAGATGGATGTGTGCGTCGACCACCGGCGTCGTGGTGTCGGTCAGGCGCTCATGACTGCGTTGTTGCAGATCGCTGAAGACGCGGGTTGCGAAGAGTTATGGTTGGGCACCGAGGTGGACAATACGGCCGCGAATGCGCTGTATACGTCGATGCAGCCGGACGCGGTGGACCGGTTAGTGGGCTATACCTATGAAACCGATTAGAGAATGGCGGTGCGATCGATCGCGCGTTTTGCTGACTCGCGTCACGGCATCCATGCGGTGACACCGACCGAGCAGGCCGCCTATCTGTCCCGCCCCGGCCTGTGTACTCGTACCGGGCAAATACGGGCAGCGCCGATGTGGGTTTAGAAACCGAGGAGACGACTATGTCCGTTGCGGTCAGCTACTTTGAGATTCCGGTCGCCGATCTCAACCGGGCGCAGCAGTTCTACGAAACCGTGTTCGCGATCGAGCTCGAACCCGCGGTGGTGGATGGGTATGAGATGGCGCTGTTCCCGGTCGTTGAATCCGGCCCTGGGGCGAGCGGCGCGTTGGCAAAAGGGGATGTCTATAAGCCCGGCAAGCGCGGTCCGGTGCTGTACTTTACGGCGGTCAGCATCGATACGGTTCTGACCCGGCTGGCGCGGCTTGACGGTCTGGTGTTGTTTGCCAAAAAGCGGGTTGAGGGGCAGGGATTTGTCGCCGAGATCGAAGACAATGAAGGTAATCGGATCGGCTTGTTTGAACCGCAGACATAGACGTCATGTCGGGTTGGTATTCAGGGTGACCGCGGGTGGTGCTTAAACTTGTTATTCTCAATGGGGTCTCTGGTACCGGTAAAACCTCAACCGCGCGGGAGTTGCACGCGCAGCACCCGCAGTTTACCTGGCTGCATCCGGATGGGCTATGGGACACACCGGCCATGGCGCCGGAGGATATCTTCGTTCGGGTGGTCGAAGCGTTACATGGCGTCGACAGCTATGCGGTGGTCGATTGTCAGATTCGTCCTTCGATCATTGCGGAACTGCTCGCACCCTTATCGCTCGATTCCTGGCTTTGCGTCCTGCATCGTTGTCCGCGCAGTATCTGGGAAGCGCGCTTGATCGATCGGGGCTGGCGAGATTTTCCTGCCGAACAGATCGCCGAATGGGCGTCCATGCTGATGCAGGAAAGTGTCGGGCCTGAGTTCCTGACGGTGGATACGGCGCGACATACAACCGCTGACGTGTGCGCAGGGATCATGCAACGCCTGGCGGCGACGGGGTAACATCATCTTTTGTGGGGGGGACCATCATGCCGTTGGATCGATTGGGTCAATTCGCGCTGCCTGTCACGAATCTTGATGCAGCCGTAAGGTTCTACGAGGAAGCGCTCGGGCTCACAAAACTGTTCTCTTTTGACGGGCTTGCCTTCTTCGACTGCGCTGGCGTGCGCCTGATGCTGGAAGTGAATGAGAGCGTCACGGCGGCGAGTGATGTCTGCCACTATTTTGCAGTGGATGCGATAGAGGCGATGGTCGAAGAGTTGCGCGCGCGCGGGGTCAGCTTTGTGGACGAACCGCATCTGATCGCGCGGATGCCCGATCATGAATTGTGGATGACATTTTTCACCGATCCCGATGGGCATCTGTTGGCCTTGATGGAAGAGCGCCGGTCGTAGGGGTGCGCTCGGTGAACGAAGGGTTATCCGTTCCGGTAGGGGAACCGCAATCCAACCGCGACCGTGCTGGTTGATGTCGGGGAGGCATGGACGGAACTGCAGGGCGTGATGTTGAGAGACCTGCGAGCGTTCTGGAAACGACGGCAGACGAAGCCGGACCCTGGTTTGAGCGCGGCGATGCTGAACATATCCGCCAAACATGGTTGAGAGTATACGGCGAGTGCGGCTGGCAGGAGTCGACGCTGGATCGTCTTCACACCTCAAAAAGATCACCACTCGGGACAACTGGAGCCCGTTTGGCCTGTGGAGCCGCGCGAAGGTCATGGCATTGCCGGGGAGGACAAGCGTATCGAAGTGTACACCCGGATTCTCGAATTCATGTTGGAGCACACCAGCTGATTCGGCGGGACGGTCGTTCAAGCGGGGGGCACGGCCGGCCGCAGGGATGTCCATAGCAGGACGGGGATCGCGACGATCATGATCGCAAAGAACAGCCCAAAGGCGGCTGTATAGTCCCCTGTCTGATCGAAGATCCACGCCGCGATGGGGGAGGCGGCCAGGGCCACAGGCAGCATGAAAGGTTGTAGCAAGCCGTTGGCTCGCCCATAAGATTGGGCCCCGAACACCGTCGCTACGGCCATGGACAGCAATGGCGTCATGCCGCTCAAGCCAAAGCCGTAGATCACGGCACCGAGGAGGAAGAAGACGTAGGAATCACTCAGCCAGTAGATGCCGACACCGATGGTCTGGCCTGCGAGGGACAGCGCCACCGCGGTCTTGGTGCTGAAACGGTCGGCGATGTAGCCGAGGATCGGTTTACCGCCCGCGATGAGCAGCCCCATGACGGACAGCACTGCGGCGGCTTGTTGGTCGGCAAACGAGCGTGCTTCCAGATGTCCAAACAAGTGCATCAACACTCCGTTCCAGACGCAGAGCATCGCGCTGAAGATCAAGACGATGTAGTAGAAAGTCGGTGTGCGCAGGAGTGCGCGAGAACTCCAATGTCCCGCCGCACCCTCAGCCCCTGCCGGAGTGACGCCTGCTGCATTCTCCGGCCCATCCATCACGTCGCCCACGTCTGCAGGTTCGGCCTTGATTACAAACGCTACGAGGGGGATGACCAGCGCCAGGGTGAAGACGCCAAATACCGCAAAACCGGGGCGCCAACCGTAGGCCCCCATCATCCAGACGGCGACGAACGGCACGATGATGCCGGCGACGGAGGCGCCCGCCACGTCGATCGATAGGGCCAGTCCGCGCCGCTTGAAGAACCAGCGCACCAACACCCGCGAGGTGGCGAAGCTGGAGATACCTCGCCAGCCTGCGCCGAACAGCAGGCCAAAGATCAGGTACAGCGATAGGTATGACTGCGCCTGGGCGGTCAAGAAGTACCCCGCGGTAACCATCACCGCGCCGCCGAGCAGGACATACCGAGGGTGCCAGCGATCGAGAGCGATGCCGATGGCCGGGGCAGCGAGCGCACCGACGGCCTGAGCGATGGAAAACGCCAGGGTGATGTTGAAGCGGCTACCGCCGAACTCATCCGCCATCTCGGGAAGGAATACCCCGCGCGCATAGACAAACGCGCCGGACACGACAGACATGAGAAAGCAGCCGCCAACGACCACCCACCCATAGAAGATTGGGTAGCCGAAAAGACTCGGGCGCCAAGGCGCGTTTGTCGGCGTGAGCATACCTGAAAAGTGGTGCTAGCCTTGCGCCCAGTTCGCTTCGCAGACCATGACGGCATAGCCGTTGGGGTCGGCTAACGTAAACTCGTGCATGTGTATAGGCTCGTTGAAGAACAATTCCGAGCGTATCGTCGCGCCCATGGATTGCGCCTGAGCATAACAATCGGCGGCGCTATCGACGTAGACCACCAGGACACAGCCGTTGCCGAAAGGTGGTGTGAGATCGACCTGATGATTGTGATGGCCGTCCTCGATCAAGTGGAGTTGCAACAGCGTGCGCCCGTCGGCTTGCAGCATCTCGAACTCATCGCCGCCGTGGGTGGGCTGCGCCCCCAGCAGCGACTGATACCATTGCGCAGTGCCTTGCACATCCTTGACGAACAGCATCGGTACGCTGTACATGCCCCTCTCCCACGTCTTTTGGTTTCAGCTTCAGCTTAACACCCTTGCCGAGCACCAACCAAACCACCTGCTATTACGATTTTTAACAAGAAAATGGACGCTTACACCTCCCTTGTTTTCCTTTGTCACTGCACCAGCGGGGCGGCGGTGCAGGTGCCAATGGCTTCCCGCTGATTGGTGTACAGCAGTTTGCGGGTCGCGGGCATGCAACCCTCCGCCGGCTCATATTGGGCGGTTCGGCCAAACATCGGCATGCCGATGTAACCTCGCATGTTCAAACGCCCGTCTTTGTCGACGCTCATGCGCGAGGAATACGTGTTGCCTGTTTCGGGATCGTAAATCTTCCCGCTCCAGCGTTTGCCATCGAACACGTAGTCGGCCAGCAGGTTGAGGTCGCGCAGAGTGCGCGTCCGCAGCCCCGCTTCCGGATTGTTGTCATCCAGGCGCGGCGCACCGGGATTTGCCTCCTCCGGTAGATAGACATGATCTTCGAAAGCATAGAGCGTGGCATGAAGGGTTTCTTCGCTGCGGGTGATATGCAGGATCGACCGGCCGTCGCTCCAGAAACCGACCACCGCCTGCGCATCCGCGCCTTGGGCGGTGGTCGTCAGCAGTGGAATTGAAAGGGTGCTGCAGACGAGCAAAATCCTTCGCAACATCAGTTTCTCCTGTGTTTGTGGTGGCGTTTGTCATAGCCCTGCGAGCATATTTGGCACCGCTGGCCCGCCAGCATTGATTTGGTTATATTCCGCCGTGGACGAAAACGAGAACTCAAAATTGGGGGTGCACGCGTGGACATCGCAGCCATTGATTACCTGGCCAAATGGGGCCATTTTCTGTTTGGTATTACCTGGATCGGATTACTGTACTACTTTAACTTCGTACAGACCGAGTATTTTAAAGAAGCTGATGCCGATGCGCGCGTCGATGCGTTTTCCAAGCTGGTACCGCGCGCTTTGTGGTGGTTTCGCTGGGGCGCGATGTTCACGTTCCTCACCGGTCTGATCATGCTCGGTATTCGCGGGTCTGCCTCCACGGCGGATATCACGGTCGGGTCTGTGTTGGGGACTTTGATGTTTCTCAATGTGTGGCTGATCATCTGGCCGAACCAGCGCATTGTTATCGCCTCTAACCAATCCGTGGGCAGCGGTGGTGAAGCCGATCCGGCTGCGGCTGGCGCGGCGCCC
>JBCCHL010000185.1:0-8033 GCA_039028775.1 Pseudomonadota bacterium
CGCGTCGGTTTCGCCGTGTTCGATCAAACGGCCCAGGTTCAGGAATGCTGTGTAATCCGATACCCGTGCCGCCTGCTGCATGTTGTGGGTGACGATCACGATCGTGTATTCCTCCTTCAGCTGGTGCAGCAATTCCTCGATGCGCAGCGTCGAGATCGGGTCCAGGGCGGATGCCGGTTCGTCCAGCAGCAGCACGCTCGGTTCGATCGCAATCGCCCGGGCGATGACCAGGCGTTGTTGTTGGCCACCCGAGAGCGTCAGGGCGGAGTCTTCGAGACGATCTTTGACCTCGTCCCAGAGTGCTGCGCTACGCAGGGCCCACTCGACCTTCTCATCAAGGACCGCCTTGGAGGTTTCGCCTTGTATTTTCAGGCCGTAGGCGACGTTCTCATAAACTGTCTTCGGGAAGGGGTTGGGACGTTGAAACACCATGCCGATCTGTCGTCGCAAGGCGGTGACATCCACGTCCTCGGCGTAGATGTTCTGGCCGTTGAAGCGCACATCACCTGTGATGACCACGTCTTCGATCAGATCGTTGAGGCGATTGAAACAGCGCAACAGAGTCGACTTGCCGCAGCCCGATGGGCCGATGAACGCGGTGACCTTTTGTCTTGGAATCTGCACGTTGACCCGGTCCAGCGCCTTGGTACCCGGATAGCGCAGGCTCAGATCGCTAACTTCGATACAGGTGTCTTCGGTTTCTATCTGCATAACAACTATTCAAACGTATTGTAGCTGCGCTCCAGTCGGTTGCGCAGCGCAATCGCACTGAGGTTCAGGCCGATCACGATGGTGATGAGCAGCAGGGCGGTAGCATAAACCAGCGGGCGGGCGGCTTCGATGTTGGCGCTCTGGAAGCCCACATCGTAGATATGGAACCCCAAATGCATGAATTTGCGATCGAGATGCAGGAACGGAAACTCTCCGTCTATGGGTAACTGCGGCGCCAGCTTCACCACCCCGACCAGCATCAGCGGGGCGACCTCGCCGGCCGCGCGTGCCACGGCGAGAATGATGCCGGTGAGCATCGCGGGGGTAGCCATGGGTAGCACCACGCGGAATAGGGTTTCCGCTCGGGTTGCACCGAGGGCCAGGGAACCTTCGCGCAAACTCTGCGGAATACGCGTGAGTCCTTCTTCCGTGGAGACGATCACCACCGGGAGGGTGAGCAGGGCCAGGGTCAGCGAGGCCCAGATCAGACCGGGGGTGCCGAAGGTGGGCGCGGGCAGCGCCTCAGGGAAGAACAGCGTGTCGAGATTGCCGCCTAGCACATAGACGAAAAATCCCAGTCCAAAGACGCCGTAGACGATAGAGGGCACCCCGGCGAGATTGCCCACGGCGATGCGCAACGTGCGCACCAACGGACCTTGCTGGGCATACTCGTGCAGGTAGATGGCGGTAATGATGCCGATGGGTGCGACGAAGACACTCATCAACAGGACCATCAACACCGTACCGAAAATTGCGGGGAACACCCCACCTTCGGTGTTTGCCTCGCGCGGGTTGTCGCTCAAAAAGCGCCAGACGTTGCCCAGCCACGCTCTGAATTTGCCCGGAAAGGACATGCGGTTCGGCCATTGCACGCGCAGCACCTCGGACATGTCCTGATGCCATTGTTTGCTGTGGGTGTTGATCACCAGGGCAGTACCGGTCAGCGAGCTGAGCAGCCCGGAGAGGATCTGCTCCTGTTCCCGGTAGGCGGTCAACAACACACGCTCCTGGGCAGCGATGTTCGCAACGGCCGTCAGCTCTGGCCCATCGTGTGACAATTCCTGGCGCCGCAGCTCCAGGCGTAGCGCCTCAAGTTCCGAACTGATGCGATTCAGCGATCCCTGTTCCAGTTCGCGGATTGCGCCGCGGGTATCGTCCAGGCGAACCAGTGCGCTCAACAGCACGCTATCGATGCTCGTGCCCTTCACGACCGTAGGCTCTGGATCGGAGGTGTTGAGCTCGATCGCGACAATGTGACCATAGGCGTTACCCCAGGCCTCGCGCTCGATTACGACGATATCCTCGGGGTATTCGATCAGTGCCATTTCGTGGGCAAAGACCCAGCGGAAATCAGGCGGGTCGATACGCCGGTTGCCGGTCTTGAGTAGCCACCGTGTGACGCTCTGTTGTCCGGCTTGCAGGATTTCCTCGCTGCCGCCGTTTTCGATAAAGCTCGCGCGGCTGAGGTCGTCCACTTCGACGATCTCACCGATCACCCGTTCACCCCCAACCAAGGTGATCTCCGCGACGTCCGCAGGCCAGAAGTGGGTCAAACCGCGGAATGCGACCAGGCAAACGACGGCGCTCACAGCCGCCACGCAGGTCACCAGCGCGGCCGCGCTGAACCATACCCAGGGTTCGCCGTTCTGGAGGTTGTTCAGCCAGTTTTTCACAGATTTCCATAGTGCGTGCGCAGTCGTTCGCGCACCACTTCCGCGATGGTGTTGAAGAAAAAAGTGATAATGAACAGCGCGAGCGCGCTCAAAAACAACAAGCGATAGTGGGTGCTTGCGACGTCCGACTCCGGCAACTCAACCGCGATGTTGGAAGCGAATGTGCGCATACCTTCGAAGACGTTGAATTCCAGAATCGGCGTATTGCCGGTCGCCATCAAGACGATCATCGTTTCGCCCACGGCGCGTCCGATACCGACCATGATCGCGGAGAAGATGCCGGGACCCGCGGTCAGCAGGACCACGCGGGTGAGGGTCTGCCAGCGGCTGGCGCCGAGGGCGAGCGAGCCGGTGATCAGATGTCCCGGGACATTGTGGATGGCGTCTTCGGCGATGGCATAGATCGTCGGAATCACCGCGAGCCCCATCACCATCCCAACCACCAGCGCGTTGCGCTGCGCATAATCGAGGCCGAGTTCATCGCGCAGCCACAAGCGGCTGTCGCCGGCGAACAGTTCCGCTTCCAACATCTCGCCGCTGAGAATAGCGATCACGGCCGTGCCTGCCAGAACCGGGATGACCAACAGGGGCTGCCAACCTTCGATACGCTGGATCAGGCGCCGGGGCAGGGTGCTCCAGAGCAGGGCGCAGGCCGCCAATGACAGCGGTAGTGCGACCAGCAGGTTCAGCGTTTCGGATAGGTTGTCTTCCACGATGGGCGCCAACCACAGTCCGCCGAGGAAGCCGAGCACCACGGTGGGCAGCGCGGCCATAGTTTCGATAGAAGGTTTGATCCACGCCCGCATGGATGGGGATAGGTAGTGGGCGGTGTAGATCGCGCCGAGAACCGCCAAAGGCAGCGCGAACAACAAGGCATAGAACGCAGCTTTGAGAGTGCCGAACAGCAGCGGCACGATGGAGAACTTGGGTTCGAAGTCGATATCGGCCGAGGAAGACTGCCAGGAGAATACCGGCCCCTTGTAGCCTTCGTACCAGGTAGGGGTCAACAAGGAGGCTAACGATATCTCGGGGTGGGGATTATCGAGTTCGAACAACATCACACGATCGTTGTATGCGAAGGCTAGCAGATTGGCGCGGGGTGCCATGCCCAAAGCCAGAGGTGCTTGGAGAGCGCCTTCGAAACTGGTTAACAAGCGCTCAGATGCAGGGTACAACAAATCGATGGTCCCACCGTCGTGGATGAGAGCAAAGCCCTTGCGGCGCGGTTCAGCGACGATAGCGAGCCCACGTCCCGATGTGTCGAAGCTGCGTATCGGTTGCAGCCTAAACCCGAGGTCGTCCCGCTGGACCGACCACTGGGTCGCGTTGCCTGCCCCGCTGCTGATCACAAGGCTGCGGCGCCCGACGAGCGGGGCGATCGCGTCGATGCGCGCACCGCTCGCAGCGATCTGAGTGCGGAACAGCTCCTCGACAAAGTCGAAATTGTTGACCGCAAGCACTTGCATACGATTGCTGGCCGACACGGCGTACAACCATTCGTTGCGCGGGCCGATGCTCAGGTGTTGAGGCGCTTGGTCCATGAGCACGGTGGTACGCCTGGGGTTGAGGAGCGGGATACCTGATTCGACGTCGTCATAGCCCAGCAAGGTGATGCGCTGGGCGCTGGCACCCGCGATCAGAAGGTTGTTGGCATTGTCCAGTTGGGCGTCCAGCATCTGCGCCTGGCCGAAGGCTACGGGTTGTGGCCCGAACGCGAACGCTGCGCGCGGTCTAACCTTGCGCTCTGCGGCCACAAAGTCGACGCGATAGTCGACCCGCACGAACCACAACAACCCTCGATTGTCGAGCAGTGCATAGGTGTCCAGCGTCGGCTCGACGCGTCGGACCTGGGTGATCTGCGCACCGAGTGTATATGCCGCGAGTGCGGCGCCGTCCGCTACGCCGAAGAACTCGATGCTGCCGTCCGTGGACACCCGCATTAGCGCGTCTGCATTCTCGTTAAAGTCGACCAAACGCGTATCGCGCGGTGGTAGCGCGATACCGCCTGCGGGTGTAATCCGGGCATCGCTGAAGATGGGCAGGGCGGCAAACAGGAGGTAGAGGAAAATCGCCACGATGGTCGCCAGAACCGTAATGCCACCGAACGACACCACCCGGGTGGTCAGACGATCGATCAGGTGGCGACGTGCGAGATGGGCGTTCGGGGCGTGTTCAGCCATGACGGGATTGCCGACGCTGCGGTCCTGATGCCTTGCTCGTCTTCACATTCATATCAGCTTTGCAGTTTGCGCATTTCCCGGGCCGCCAGCTGCGGTGGAATAGGTATGTAGCCATCCTTGCTGACAATCTCTTGACCATCTTTGGACAATACGAAGCTCAAGAACTCCTGCTCCAGAGGGTTGAGCGCGTGGCCAGGGCGCTTGTTCAGATAGATGTAGAAGTAACGTGTGAGCGGATAGCTGCCATCCGTGACCGTTGCTGTGTTGGCGGATATGGTGGTGTTGCGGCCGGTTTGCAGGGCGAGGGTTTTGACACCCGAAGTGGAATTACCTATGCCGCTGTAGCCAATGCCGTTCAGCGAACTCGCCACCGATTGCACCACCGACGCCGAACCAGGTTGTTCGTTGAGCGAGTTCTTGTAGTCACCGGAACACAGTGCAAAGGTCTTGAAAAAGCCGTACGTGCCAGAGACCGAGTTACGCCCAAAAATCTGAATGGGTTGGTTGTGCCAGCGACCGTCCAGCCCGAGATCACCCCACGCCGTGAGATCGCGGCGCCCGCCGCAACGCCGCGTTACGGAGTACACCGAGTCGAGATCCTCGAGGTTGATACTTTGCAGGGGGTTGTCTTTGTGGACGTAGATCGCCACTGCGTCGATGGCCACGCGCACTGCTAACGGCTTGTATCCATGGCGGGCTTCGAATGATTCGTTCTCGACATCGGTAAGTGCGCGCGACATGGTGCCAAAATTGACCGTACCCTCGGTCAGTGCGGGCGGGGCGCTGGATGAACCCGCAGCCTGCACCTGGATGTTGACGGCTGGATAGATGCGACCGAAGGCTTCTCCCCACAGCGTTACCATGTTGGCCAACGTGTCGGAACCGGCGCTGGACAGATTCCCCGAAATACCGGTGGCGCGTTGGTAGAAGGGAAGTTGCGATGGGATCTCAGCAGCATCGGTGTAGCTGACCTCCAAGTCGCGCAGGGGTAGTTGCGCGGTGGTCGAACCCCGCAGCGGTTCGCCCGCGTCCGGCGCAGGGGCACAGGCGGTAAACGTACAGACAACCCCGAGCAGCAGCGTGCGGAACGTCATAGAATGGCCTGGACGGGGTGCGCCTCGGGGCTGCGAAACTCGCAAAAGAACGTGCTGCCCTCACCGAGGGTAGATTCAACTTTCAATTCCGAGTCGTGGCGCCGCAGCACGTGCTTGACGATCGCGAGGCCAAGCCCGGTACCGCCGCGGGTGCGGGCATCCGCCATATCGACCCGATAGAAGCGTTCCGTGATCCGACTGATGTGCTCCGGCGCGATGCCCACGCCGCCGTCCTCAACGCTTAAGCGGGATAGACCGGGTTCTACCTCCTCCCAGGAGACTTTCACCGGGGTGCCTTCAGGACTGTAGCGTATGGCATTGCTCAACAGGTTAACGCAAACGGAGTAGAGTTCCTGCTCAAGGCCGGGAACGGTCTGGGTGGAAGTGCAATGGACGCTGATCTGTTCCGGGCTATGGGCGATGCCGTTCACTTCGTTGACCGCGCTCTGGATCATCGCGTGCATCGATATCGGATCCAACTGTGCCGGCATTGGGGTGGATTCCAGGCGCGAGAGCAACAGCAGGTCTTCCACCAAGGAGCGGATGCGCGCCAGTGGGGAGGTGAGTTTGTTGACCAGCCCGAGCCGCAGGTCCGCATCCTGTTGCTCATCGACGATGATCTCCAGATAACCTGCAACCACGGTCAGCGGCGTGCGCAGTTCGTGGGAGACGTTGGCGACGAAGCTCTGGCGCATGGTGAGAAGGCGGTTCAATTCCGAGATGTCCCGTACGATCACCACGATGCGGCCGCCTTCGACGTGGAACAGACGCGCTTCCAGGGTCTTGTCACTATCCAGGGGCGAGGTGAATTCGATGAGCGTATCGTCGGCCTCCTCGCGCAACATGGCAACAAAATGCGGATTGCGCACCACCGAAGCGAGGGTCAGCCCCAAATCATCATGATTGAGATTCAGTAGGTCGGAGGCTGCCGCGTTGAAGTTCTCGATTTCGCCGCTCGGCGTCATGATGATCACCGCGTCCGGGATCACTTCGACCAGTCCCAGCACCTCCCGCATGCGGGCGAGAAAACGCCGCGAACGACCGCGTTCGCGCTGCAACAGGCGATATGGTGTGATGGATACGTTGTACCAGGAAGGGCTCGCGTTTGGGGGGGTGGTCAGCGGTTGGCCGGACCAGCGACTGAGCTTGCGAAACTCGAGCACTTGCAGCGCTATCCACAAGAGGCTGCCGATGAACAGCGCCCACCCGGTGGTGCCGGTCGGAATCCCGACCAGCAGGGCGATCACCCCGAGGACCAGGGCGCTGACAATTTCACGGGAGAAACTCATGCGGCACTATGATACCGCAACTACGTGACACCGGCATGACGCGTCCCGTTTCCGATCTCCCGCCGTGTCACCCGGCCTATACCTCCATTGGCTTGAGCAGCTTCGGCCATTCCTCCATGCCCGCGCTGATCACCTCGCCGATCTCCTCGACACTCCAGGGGTCATCCAGGGCGTCTTTTTCGGCCAGCGTATCAACCCTCCAGGACAGCAGGGACGTACGATTACCGCTAACGCAGAACTGGCGTCCGGTAACTTTGGCCGCATCGTCGGTGCATAACCATGCCACCGTCGGCGATACCTTCTCCGGCGCCAGGCGCTGATCCAGATCGGGAATATCGGGCATGATGTCTTCGGTCATACGTGACAAGGCCGCCGGGGCCAGAACGTTGACCGTGATGCCGTACTTCATGCCCTCGAGGGCCAGGACGCGCATGAAGCCCGCTACCCCGGCCTTGGCAGCGCCGTAGTTGGTCTGTCCGAAGTTGCCGATCAACCCCGACGTGGAACTGGTCATGATGATGCGTCCGCCTTCGCCCTGCTCTAGCATTGCGGCCCAGGCGTGCTTGGTGCACAGGTAGCTGCCGCGCAGGTGTACATCGATGACGATATCCCATTCGTCATCGCTCAAGTTCTTGAACGATTTGTCGCGCAGGATTCCCGCGTTGTTGACAAGTATGTCAACGCGACCGAAAGTATCGCGGGCCGTCTGCACCATCGATGCGGCATCCGCGTCCTCGGTGACCGAGCCGTAGTGGGCGACCGCTTGGCCGCCGGCGGCTTTGATCTCTTCGACAACGCCATCGGCCATGCTTGTCCCGGAACCCGCGCCGTGGCGATCGCCACCCAGGTCATTGACCACAACGCTCGCACCTTCCTTCGCTAACAAGGTTGCGTGCGCGCGGCCCAGACCGCCGCCGGCGCCGGTGACGATCGCTACTTTTCCGTCTAATTTTCCCATCGAGTTCTCCTGGTAGGTAGGTTCTTGTCGTGTGCTTTTCGCCCCAGGCCTTCGCGGCGTAGGGTTATATAGGTCGCGCCGGGATCAGTAAGACCTCGGCATGCCGAGCACGTGTTCTGCTACGAAAC
>JBCCHL010000186.1:0-8020 GCA_039028775.1 Pseudomonadota bacterium
CTCGCGGGGGTTGTCCCTTATTGCCCAAGGATTTGACCAACTCTCTATGGCCGCACATGAGGCTTATGACACTGTTTCCGGTGTGCTCGAACGCTCGGAGCATGCGAGCTGGCTGAACCCGGTGATCCATGCGGACACCTACTACATCCACGCGCTGTCGGTGAAACCCGGCTTTCGCGGCAAGCGCGTGGGGTACCACCTGATCCAGAACGCGATCAATCATGCGCGGCAGCAGGGCTTTGGCAAATTGCAGTTGGACGTGCTGTCCGATAACCCTGCGGTCTCCTTCTATCGCGCGGTGGGGCTCGAGCTTCTGGCTGAGACCCGAGCGCCACACCCGTCGGCGTTTGGGGTCCCTCCCGAGTTGCGCATGGGCCTCAAGCTGGCTTGATGGCCGGGGGGAGCTAACGGGGCTGTCCCGGTGGACGAGTTTGCACTTCGTGGTCGAATATCGACCATCTTGCTCGACGTGCAGATGGGGAATGATAAGGAAGGAGAAAACGGATTATGGCCGCCAACACAGGTCAACGGGCTCCGGACGATGTCTGGCTCGCAACGCTGGTCGAAGACGTGCTCGAGCCCGAGTTGCCGATCATCGATCCCCACCATCACCTTTGGATGCGCAACGGCTATCGGTACTTGCTCCCCGAGTTTGCGGTCGACCTGGACAGCGGGCACAACATTGTTGCCACCGTGTTTGCGGAATGCCACTCGATGTACCGGGTGGACGGTCCACCTGAACGTCATTCGCTGGGAGAAACGGAATTTGTACGCGGCCAGGCGGCGATGAGTGCCAGCGGGGAATTTAGGCCCGTGCGCGCGTGCGATGTCATGTTTGGCAATGTCGACCTGACCCTGGGGGAGGCCGTCGAGCCGCTTCTGGAGGCGCACATGGAAGCCGCTGGCGGACGCTTCCGGGGCGTACGTATCTCCACCGGATGGCACGCGGATGACAAGATACACAACGTGTCCCAGCGTGAGGCCTTGTTGCTCGATCCGCAGGTCGACGCGGCGATCGGTGTGGTCGATCGTCTGGGGTTGTCTCTCGACTGCTGGCTATACCATCCGCAACTCGACGAGCTGGCACGGGTCGCCGACGCACATCCGGATTTGACGATCGTTCTCAATCACGTCGGCAGCCCGATTCTGGGAGGGCCGTACCATGGCCAAACCGACGCTGTGTTTCGCGACTGGAAGGCGGCGATCATCCGCTTGAGCGCGCGGGCTAAGGTCTTTGTCAAGCTCGGGGCCATGCCGATACGCATGCCGGACTACACCGGGGACCGTACGCTGCCCCCCGGCTCGGAAGAGGTGGCTGCCGCCTGGCGTCCCTGGATGGAGACCTGTATCGAAGCGTTTGGCCCGGCGCGCGCGATGTATGAGTCGAATTTCCCGGTGCAGAAACGCTGGTGTAGCTATCAGGTCTGCTGGAATGCGTTCAAGCGGATCTCAGCTGGCACCTCGGCGGCAGAGAAGGCTGATCTGTTTGCCGGTGCAGCCGCGCGCGCCTACCGTATAGAGAAGTTTGGAGCGCTGGCATGATCTGCCGGTGCCTGTTCACCAAGCTGGCTCGCGAATGTGTGATGTGACTTGCGAGCGCGGTTGCGCAGGGGGGTTGCAAACCCGATGTAGCGTGCGCGGCGCAGGCAACCAGCCCACCGAGGCCCAACGGACGGCGCTCGCGAAATCCCCGTTTGCAACGGAACCCGCGATCTTGGCTCGTGCGGATTCTACGGCGGCGGTAGCGGTGCCACCCGTGCATGCCGGTGCACAATGCCTATTTCGGCGATCTGCACGTACACACCCGATATTCGTTCGATGCTTATGCCTTCGGCACCAGAGCCACACCCAATGACGCGTACCGATATGCGCAAGGTCACGCGATCAAAACCCCGCCTGCTTTGACATGCAACTCGACGGGCCGCTGGACTTCTACAGTGTCACGGACCACGGCATGTTAGAGGTGGTCGATGTAGCCTGTGCCGGGGGCGTAGCTGTGAATCCGGTGCGCCAACGTGGTCCGGACAACAACGCCACGATGGACCTAGGGGATTGCAGCACCAGCGCCGATACGGGTGCGGCGCAGCCTACGTACCGTGTGGGTCGATCCGGACTTTGCGGTCCACCAGTGCGCTTTCTCTTATGCCCGCGTGCTGGAGAATCCGACCTGTCGCTGGAATACCTGGGATGCGATCAGCGCGGGTATTGCACTGCTGTCGGATCTGCCGGCGACGCTGCAGGAGCGTGTCCGGTCGTCGCCGATACAAGTATCGACCGCTGACAACGTCGCTACGAGGCGAGCGCGGATCGGGAGCGCTCCCGATCAGCACAGGCTCTTGAGCGGCGAAACGTCAGACGCGCTCGATGATGATGGCCGGGGCCATGCCACCGGCCGCGCACATGGTGATGAGGGCATAACGACCGGACGAACGCTCGAGCTCATCCAAGGCGGTGCCGATCAGCACCGACCCGGTGGCGCCGATGGGATGGCCTAGAGCCATCGCGCCGCCGTTGACGTTGACCCGCTCGCGGTCCAGATCGAGATCGCGAATGAACTTCTCAGCCACCACCGAGAACGCTTCGTTGATTTCGAATAGATCGATATCGTCGAGGCTCAGGCCAGCACGTTCGAGTACCTTCCTGGCCGCTGGCACCGGGGCGTTCAGCATTAGCGTCGGGCAGTCGCCCATGTTGGCGGTCGCGACAATTCGGCCTCTGGGGGTCAGATCGTGCGCCCTCGCGTAGCTCTCAGACGCCAGCAGCAACGCAGCCGCGCCGTCTACAACACCGGAGGAGTTGCCCGCGTGATGGACGTGGTTGATCTTGCCCTCAAGTTCCGGGTACTTACGCGTTACCAGTTTGCCGTAAGTGTTACCCGCACCATCGACCGCGATGTCCATGTACAGATTGAACACGGTATTCAATTCGCCCAGGGTTTCCATGGTGGTGCCCGGGCGGGGAAACTCCTCGCGATCGAGCGCGAGGGTGCCATCCAGGTTGTAGACCGGTACCAGCGACTTGTCGAAACGACCTTCTTCCATCGCGCGTGCGGCACGCTGCTGACTCACAAATGCGAGCTGGTCGACCGCCTCTCGGTCGATGCCTTCCAAAGTTGCGATCGCGTCGGCGCACACGCCCTGCTGGGACTGCGGGTGCAGTTCGCGCAGATGCAGGTTGCCCGCGTCGAGCATCGGCGGTTCGCTCGGATCAGCGGACGCAGAGGTGTAGCTCATCATCTCGGTTCCCCCGGCGATGACGAGGTCTTCCATACCGGACATCACCTGGGCCGCGGCCAAGCTGACCGAAGTGATCCCCGAGCCGCAGAAACGGTCCAGGGTCACGCCGGAGGCTTTGGTATCAAAACCCGCGTCCAAAGCAGCCATGCGCCCGAGGTCTGCACCCTGGGAGCCGCGTTGCGAGCTGGTCCCCCAGATGATGTCGTCAATTTCCGCCGTATTGAGCTGATTGCGCTCGGCGATCGCGCGCAAGACCGTGGCGGCGAGATGTTGCGGGTGCAGGTGCGCCAACGCACCTTTGCCTTGTTTGCCGATACCCCGAGGGGTCCGGCAGGCGTCAACAATAAAAGCTTCTGCCATGTGTGTTCTCCAATGTGGGTTTTAATGCGCTTGCGAAAATGAGCTACTTGGGCGCCATGCGGATGGCCCCGTCCAGGCGCACGTCTTCGCCGTTGAAGTAGGCATTGCGGCACATCTCGATGGCCAAGGAGGCATATTCGTTCGGGTCGCCGAGGCGAGCAGGGTTGGGTACCTGAGCACCAAGCGCCTGTTTTACCGGTTCCGGGGCCCCCTGTAGCAGCGGGGTGTCGAAGATACCCGGCAGGATGGTGTTGACGCGGATCAGCTCGCGCGAGAGATCGCGGGCGATGGGCAAGGTCATGCCGACCACACCGCCCTTAGAGGCGGAATAGGACGCCTGGCCGATCTGGCCGTCTTCAGCAGCCACCGATGCGGTGTTTACGATCGCACCGCGTTCGCCGTCGAGCGGATCCAGGGTGGCCATGCCGGCCGCAGATTTTGCGATGCAGCGGAAGGTGCCCACCAGGTTGATCTGAATGATGAGGTTAAAAGCGTCCAACGGAAAGTGCTCGATCGCGCCGGTCTCTTTGTTGCGGCTCACGGTCTTGATGGCATTGCCGGTACCGGCGCAGTTCACCAGGATGCGTTCCTGACCGAGGGCGGCGCGAGACTTCTCAAAGCCGGCATCGACCGAGTCGTCCTTGGTGACATCGACGAGGGCAAAAACGCCGCCGAGTTCCTGGGCGAGGGCCTCGCCTTTCTCCTCATTGAGGTCAAACAGGGCCACCTTAACGCCCTGTGCTGCCAACTTGCGTGCGGTTGCCGCCCCCAGGCCGGAAGCGCCACCGGTGATCACGGCGGTGATGTTGGAATCGAGTTGCATAGGTTGTTCTCCGGTCAGTTATATCGATGAGTTAAATCTGGTGGCTCGAGGCGCGCTTGGTGTTGTCGCCTGAAGAGCCCCTGTCCGGCGCTACACGGGCGGCGTATGTGCCCTCGATATTTGCGTAGTGGCGGGAACAGGGGCGCAACTGCGGGTTAGGGAGGTGGCGCAGATGTTGGTTTAGCGTCATTTTGATAGTAGCAGTCGGTTGTTCGTCGCGCGGGCGCGTTGCAGCTGACCCGCAGCCGTTCAAGGATACCCGATTCGGCACCGCTTCGCCGCCGAAAGTTACGCTTGTCGGCGGTACGCCCAGCACACGATTTGACAACCGACAACGAGGCAAAGATAGTCTCTGGTGCGAGAGGGGAGAGACTATGAGGTTATTGGTTGCGGCAGCGCTGAGCACGGTTGTGCTGGTCGTCTGGGCAGACGAACACCCGCCGGGGCGCCAAGCGTTTTTCGGCGATACGCATATCCACACCAACTATTCCATGGATGCCTTTATGGCTTTCAGCGTGCGGGCCACCCCGGACGACGCTTATCGATATGCCAAGGGTGAGGCCATCGCGCATACGGATGGCAGTGCGCTGCGTATCTCCGGGCCACCCCTCGATTTCCTGATGGTGAGTGATCACGGCGGCTTTCTGGGTGTGCACGCAGCCTTGTCAGATCCGACCAGCCCGACGTATGGGCACCGCGAGGCGGATCGCCTGCAACCTCTGGGTGGGACGCTGAGCGATGTCATCGTCAACGTCCGACGGCTGGCCGCGGCCGAGCACGAGTTGATGGGGCGTCCGGTGATCGCTGACGCCTGGCAGAAGATTGTCGCGGCGGCGCAGCGGCACAACGACCCCGGCAGATTCACCACGTTTATCGGTTATGAGTACACGCCGTCGCCGGGCAGTCGACATCTGCATCGCAACGTGATTTTCCGCGGCGAGGCGGTGCCCGACGTTCCGTTCACGTCGCGTGACTCGGATGACCCGGAGGATCTTTGGAACTGGCTGGATGCGTTGCGCCAAGATGGTATGGAAGCGTTCGCCATCCCACACAATATGAACCAGAGCGATGGCCTCGCTTTCATGACCCAGACCTGGAAGAGCGAGCCCATCAACAAGAAGTTCGCGCAGAAGCGCAAACGTAACGAACCCATTGCCGAGATCAGTCAGCAGAAGGGGACCTCGGAGACCCATCCGTCGCTTTCGCCTAACGATGAGTGGGCCGACTTTCAGATCGTGCAGTACTATCTCAACCGGCGGGACAACACCAACCCGGTGTCGATCTTCAAAGGCAGCTACTGGCGCGATGCGCTGAAAACCGGACTGCAGTTCAAGTCCCGGCTTGGGGTAAACCCTTTTCAGCTCGGTGCCATTGCGTCGTCGGATTCGCATCTCGGTGCGGCGGCGTACGAAGAAGAGAACTACTTCACCGTCGGCCCCAACACGCCGGTTGCACGGGGTGCTGTGTATCCACGCTATCAGGATCCGGAGGCGGGTTGGGAAGACTTCTGGACACCCCGACAGGCGACCCACGGTACCGGGGGCATTGCCGGCGTGTGGGCGGAAGAAAACACCCGGACATCACTGTACGACGCGATGCGACGCCGCGAGACCTTTGCCACCAGCGGCCCGCGCATGCGGGTGCGCTTTTTCGGTGGATTCGATCTCCCGGCGGAGATTGACGGGGCGGGCGATCGCATCGCACAAGCGTATCAACACGGGGTACCGATGGGGGGTGTGCTGACCGGCAACGGTACACAATCAGCGCCGAGCTTTGTCGTGCAGGCCATGCGCGATCCCCACGCGGGCTGGCTACAACGGGTACAGGTCGTTAAAGGCTGGCTGGTGGGGGACACCCTTGCCGAACGCGTCTATGACGTCGCCTGTTCTGACGGTCTGCAACCGGATCCCGATACCCAGCGCTGCCCGGACAACGGTGCTGCGGTGAATCTCGCGGATTGCAGCATCTCCCGCGGCAAAGGTGCGGTTGCACTCCATGCGCGGTGGCAGGACCCTGACTTTCGTCCCGACGCCCAGGCGTTCTACTACGTGCGGGTGTTGGAGAATCCGAGCTGTCGCTGGTCGACCTGGGACGCGCTGCGCTTGGGGGTGACACCCAATCCCGACCTGCAGGCCACCCAACAGGAACGCGCCTGGAGTTCACCGATATGGTACGAGCCGGCGGCGGATTGATCGCGACCGTGACGGCGGCATTGGCGTAGCCACTCGGGCGCCTTTCCACGCTAAGTTGGGTCGCGTCGATCAGTCGCGGATGCTTTCTTCAAACGCTTTGAGTTCGCTGATAAGCGTGTTGAAACGGCGTTTGCCGAAAGCAGCCTGATAACGATTCAGCAGGTCGGTGGTTTCGACCGCTGTGCGGTTGACCAACTGCCGTCCCTTGCTGGTGATGGCGAGGGTGGAACGGCGGGCGTCGGTCTTGTTGCTGGTCCGCCTGATCAGTTTGCGCTCGGTGAGATCTTTGACGATGCGGGTCACGCTGGGTGCCATGATCATGGATGCCTCAGCTGCCTGCGAAATCTGCATGGGTCCGATGTCGATCAGCACCCGCAACAGGCGCCATTGCTGTTCGGTGAGCTCGTGCGCGCGCAGGATAGGTCGGATTGGTGCCATCACAGCTTCCCGGGCGGCGAGCAACGCCGCCGCCATGCCTTGGTTGTATGCCGGCAGGGTGTTGTGCTTCTTCAAGGCCATCTATAGGTTGCTCGATTTCCGGGTGGCGACTTAGAGCGGTTCGTCGATCACACCGTGGCGCAGTTCGCCCACACCTTCGACTTCCACCGAGACGACGTCCCCAGGTTGCAGATAGACCGGCGGATCGAAACGTGCCCCGGCGCCGTTCGGTGTGCCGGTGGCGATGATATCGCCCGGCGCGAGCTGGAAGAATTTTGAGCAGTAGCTGATCAAATACTTGAACGGAAACATCATGTTGGCGGTGGTGTCGTTCTGGCGTTCCTCACCGTTAATACAGGTGCGAATGTGCATGTTTTCAAACTGCGCGGGAGTGAACTCGTCGGCACTGACCATCCAAGGCCCCATCGCGCCGATGTTGACGAAGTTCTTGCCCTGGGTAACGTTGAATTTGGCGTGGCGTACCCAATCGCGAATGGTGCCTTCGTTCATAATGCTCAATCCCGCGATGTGATCATATGCCGCATCCTCGCTGATGCGACGCCCCCTTTTGCCGATCACCAAGGCAATCTCACCCTCGTAATCGAGTTGTTCGGACTCTGGCGGCCGCCACACCGTATTGCCGTGGGTGGTCAAAGAGTCCGTGGTGCGCATGAAAATGCTGGGGTACGCGGGAGGCTCGGAACCGTCTTTGTATTCTGCGTTGCGATTGGCGTAGTTCACGCCGATACAGATGATCTTGCCGGGGTTGGGAATCGGCAGCTGCAGTTCGATCTCGTCAAGCGAATGGTCGGCTGGGTGATCAGCAGTTTTTGCAATCGCTTCTGCGATGCGGTCCTGCTCGATGACGCCCTTTAAATCGCAGCCCATGAGCGCGCCGAGATCGCATATGGCGCCGCTCTCAGTGAGCGCGCCCCAGGTACTGGTGCCGCCGTGCTGATAACTTAGAAAGC
>JBCCHL010000187.1:0-8002 GCA_039028775.1 Pseudomonadota bacterium
GCTGAAGCACCAGTCAGCTACACAGGATCCTCCGAGGGCACCGTCAGCCGTCAGCGCGTCACGGTTTGATCAAGCATCTCTTCCGGGGTCAAATCCTTGCGCAACGATCGTGCAAAGATCCGGGTTGGTCTAGCGAGGCGGACCCACCGACTGACGGATGATCAAGCGATGAGGTAGGGTCTCAAGCTGCGGCGCGCCAACATCGTCACCCTCTATCTCCCGACATAGGCGATACATCACCTGTTCGCCGATCTGCTGTGCAGGCTGATGCACCGTTGCGAGGGGCGGATTCGCCACTTGTGCATAACGTATGTCATCAAAGCCCATTACCGAAACATCTTCGGGAACTTTCAGACTTGCTGCCTGGATTTCATGCATACAGCCGATGGCCATCTCATCAGTGGCGCAAAAGATGGCGCTGGGTCGACGTTTGTGGTTGAGCAGTTCGCGAGTAGCTCGCACAGCCCCTTCAATGGTCAAATCTCCGGGTACGATCCACCCTTTTTCAATCCCAATTTTAGCCTGGTTCATCGCCGCCCGATATCCGACTTCGCGGTCTTTGGTCAGGAACGAATCCGCTGTGCCACAGATAAAGCCAATCTCGCGATGCCCGAGGGAGATCAGATAGTCAGTCGCCTCTTTGGAGGCCGCCACATTGTCAATATGAATCCCGGGGAAGTCGACCAGGTCTGAAGAGACACTCTCGCAGCCGATCACGATTGGCAAGTCCCGCCGACCGCGGGTCGACAGAATTTCCTTGCCGAAAGTTGACATGCCGGCCAACAGGATGATGCCGTCCGCTTGACGGGAGACGACCAAACGTCCTATCTCGTCCGCGTTCATGGTGTTGAACTGAATTTCGTTGATCAACAGGCCGAAACCCTTCGCCATGGCCACCCGTCGAACTCCGGTCATTACATTGGTGAAGAACGGATCCCCGACGGACGGCAGCACCACCATCACCATCTGTGTGCGACCGCGACGGAAATTCTGGGCAAGGGTGTTCGGTGCATATCCGGTTTTAAGGACCGCGTCCTGCACTCTCAATCGGGTCTTCTCGCGCACCTTACCCGGGTTGTTTAGACAACGCGACACCGTCGCTATGGACACCCCAGCGAGTTTGGCTACCTCTTTGATCGACACATCGGACACAGATCACCTTCCTGGTACTTCGTTGAATAGTTTGACGGATTAATCTACCCATTCAAGTCGGCCAGCTGGACGGCGGCAAACACCAGGCATCCAAAACCAGAAAGGCAAATGATATCGTTCGACCAGGCACGCAAGCACGACGTATGGCATCGGCTAAATCCTGGGGATAACTACCCGATCGAGCGTGCAATTGACCCCCAACAACCCACACATTTTGGGACTTCGTGAGCGATCCGTTCGATCAGCGTTGCCATACAGTTGAGGCGACGACCACCACACACGAGATCCTGCCTTCAGCGTCGGCCGAGCAATCATCGTATGAGCATCATGACGGATGTGGCCAACCTTCCCGAATCAGCGGCCATTCACCTCGGCCACCAACTCGCTCGGGGCGGCAAGCGGGTTCGTGCGCAAATCTACCCCGGCCAGTTTCAACACCTCCGCGGAGAACCACTCGAAATACGCATCATCGAGCCGCTCGTAGGCATCAAATCCCGCCATCAGATTTTCCCCGCTGGCCACCGCGAGCACATAGGGCTTGCCGTCGATCTCCTGATAGTGCCAATGTTCCGTGGTCCCGGGTCCGAACAGCGAGAAAAACGCTTCTCGCTCGGCTCGCGGGCGCTGCATCGCCGCCTCTGCCAATTCGACGAGTGCCTCTTTACTCTTGATCGGAATGACTCGAGCTATCTGCTGCACATCTGATCTCCTGGTTGGTTCCTATTGCTCAACTTGTGCTCAACACGGACCGAGGGCGGTGCCGGCCATATCCGCGAAACGTGTTTCCGCCACGTCGTGCACCGGGGCGTGCAACGCCGACATCGCATCGCCAGAGCGGATGAAGTACGCGGCCTGGGCATCGCAACCATGCGGCGCCTGCCCCTGCCCGACCCGATCCGCCGCTTCCAGCATCATCTGGCGGAAGCGCACCACGCCAAGATCGGTCTGGCCGAGCAGTTCTCGGGTACGATCTGCGATCAGGCCCTGGCTGTCGGCGATCGCCGCGTCCTGCTCGGAGATGCCGATAATGCCGGTGAAATTCGAGTTGCGTTGTACATCGCGGTCGATCAGATAGTCATTCTCGCGATTGCGGATCGGCACGTATTCCTCATCCACCTCGGCAAAAATGCCGAGACCACCGGCATAGGCATCCCGCTGCGCCGGACTGAGGGGTGCTTCGGGGTTGTATGCGAAGCAGTAGATCCAACACGAGGTTTCATCGACCGGCACCCACGTATTGCCTTGATAGATCTCGCCCGGAAAGGTGTTGGGCGCCAGGGAGTGATTGGGCATCAGAAACTGGGTGAAGCGCCAGTACAATTGGTCCTGATCCGCGTGCCGCGCGGCACCCAACAACAGGCCCGCATCGTGCTTGAGCACCGAAAATCGGGGGGCGCCGTCTTCGATCAACCAACGAAAGCGCGCGATGGCGGGCGGTTCGTTGTCACCCATCCGATCCGGCATCAAGGACGTTTTCTCGCCATCGCGGATGCCGGCGTGCAGGTAGGAAAAATGCGCCGTGTCGAGACCACCCTCCACAGCCTGCGCCCAGTTGCATTGCTGAAACTTCTTGGAGACAAAGCGATGTTCGGGCGGCAACTCGCAGAATTCGAAGCGGGGTAAGGGCGGCGCATCGTCGGCGAAGTGCACCCAGATGATGTCGCCATACTCTTCGACCCGCAGTGCGCGGATGGCGGCTTTGGGTTTTATCCGTTCCGCGACATCCGGGGTTGAGGTCGGCAGATCAGTACATTGGCCATCGGCATTAAACTTCCAGCCGTGATATGCACACCGCAGACCGCATTCTTCATTGCGACCAAAAAACAAGTCGGCACCCCGGTGCGAGCAGCGCGGTTCCACCACCCCCACCCGTCCGGCCGTGTCGCGAAAGGCGATGAAGTCTTCGCCCAGAATGCGCAAGCGCTTGGGCGCGCCGTCCCGGCTCAGTTCCCGGGACAGCAAGGCCGGTTGCCAATAGGCGCGAAACACGTCCCCCATAGCAGTACCTGGTCCGGTCAGAGTCAGGCGTTCGTTATCCTGGGCGCTCAACATGGTTTCTCTCCCGTAAAACCCCGTGACATCCCAGATATATGCCAACCCTCAGCACAACGCAAGTTCAGGTTCAATTCAGTTTGGATTAAGCACCGGTTCAGATGCACAAGCGCATGATGCGAGTCACGTTGAATGGACAGTGAGATGACCCATGAAGTTACGACACCTCTTAACCACAGCAGCGACCGCAGCAGCCCTGCTCTTTGGCGCGTCCTCAGCCTGGGCTGACCGCTACGAGGACCACCGCTACAACGACTATCGGGGCTATAAGGGCGCCTACGGCTACGACTATCAGCGCCCACTGAAATTGCGTATGAAAGTCCGTGCCGACGGTAACCGTACATTCTCCCTCCGCCGCATGCTGCAGGATCGCTACGGGATCAATACCCGCGACTACCGCATCGAGTCGGTCGCAATTCGTAACAAGGCGCGCCACTACGCCTGTGCCGATCTCAGCGTTGGTCGCCGCAGCAGCGGTGTGATCGACCTGCCGCGGGGTGTGACGCACATTTACGCCACCGGCCGCGGCAACGGGGCTTGGAAGCTCAATGTGGAGAACGCGCGGGTGCGGGCGATCACCGTCAACCTGGTGCCCAAGCACAACGCTTATGGCGGTAAGCGATATGCCCATAACGGCAAGCGCTATGCGCAACGAGATTACCGCTTCCGTGGCGATGATCGCCGCTATCGCAACACCGAATACGGCTACCGCCAGTGGCGCTACGACGACTAAGATCGGCGGCCGAACTAGACCTCTATCCCCTTCCTCCCCTTGCGGCGGTCCTACAAGACCGCCGCTTTTTTAGGTTGTCTAAACCCAGCAGTTGCATTAAGTTTCGCGCCCTTAAAAGTAAGCGCATGCAATATGACCTTGGACTGCCCCAAATGCACCGGCACCTTGCAGGTGACCACCTACGGCGACGACATCTCCGCGCACCGCTGCGACAGCTGCGCAGGTCTCTGGTGCCAGCCTGAAACCCTCATCAAGATGCGGCGCGAGTGGATGTCTGAGGCCGCCCTCGACACCGGCGACCCACGCATCGGTCAGCGACTGAACAAGGTCGATGACATCGAGTGCCCAGTGGGGCACGGTCTCATGCGGAATTCCAGAGATGCCGAGCAGACGCATATCCGCTACGAAGAGTGCGAGACTTGCGGGGGGATTTTCCTCGACGCGGGGGAGTTCACCGACCTCAAATACAACACCCTGATGGACAAGGTCCGAGGGCTTCTAGCCGCGCGTCGCTAAGGCTCGGCTGCGCGCACATTCTCCCGCTACGCCGCGGTCTCATCCACCGGTCCTGCGTCCTGGTTGCGCAACTCCGGTTGCTGCGGTCGCCCGCCGTGGGTCAAGACCAGCAACGCGGGCAACAACGTGAGATTGGCGAGCAGCGCCAGGAGCATCGCCACCGCCGTCCACAGCCCGAACATCACCGTCGGCACAAAGCTGGAGAAACACAACACCGAAAAGCCGATCATCACGGTGAGCGAGGTATAGTTCAGCGCCCGCCCGATGCTCGCGTGGGCAAAACTGACCGCCACCCGCGCGTCTCCCCACTTCTTATACTCTTCTGAGAAACGATGCAGGTAGTGGATGGTATCGTCCACGCCAATACCAATACAGATGGCTGCAATGGTTGTGGTCATCATGTCCAGCGGGATGCCTGAAAAACCCATGGCACCGATCACGGTGGCAGACGCCAGGGTGTTGGGCACCATGCCGAGTAGCGCATAACGCAGAGACTTGAGCAGCACCAGAAACATCACAAACACCACCGCGAGAATGTAGGTCAGCGTACTGATTTGCGAATCCAGCAGCTGCGACAACATGCTGTTGAACAGCACCATCATGCCGGTGACCTGCACGTCCGCCGGCGCAAACTGCACTTCCTCGACGCCGAAGCGCAGAATCTCCTGGCGGAACGCTTCGCGATCGAAGCTTGGACCGGATTCGATAATGCGCCCGGACAGCCGCAGTTCTCCGGTTGCAGGTGAGGCATAGGGGTCGATCAGTTGCGAGCGCAGCTCAGCGGGGATGGCGCCGAGGATCGCAACGATCTGGAGATTGCTCAGCTTCTCGCCCTCGATGAACTCCAGCGCAAAGTCTTCCAGCAAGGTCAACGACAACAGCTTGCCCACCTGCGGCTGAGTATCAACAAAACGATGGACGCGCGCCAGATCATCGAGCATGTTGCGCGAGAACCAGTACTTCTCGGGGTAGTCTTCCACTTCGCCGTCCGCAAAGTCGTCATCCTCGGCGAACGGATCTTCGAACGCGTCCTCCTCTGCGAAGGGATCTTCACCCGGATCGGCAAACGCATCCTCGTCGGCAAAGGCGTCGTCATCCGCATCTCCGAACCCACCCGCATCCGGTTCATACGGGGCAAACTTCAACACCACATCGAACGGGATCGTCCCACCCAGGTTCTCATCGATGTAACGCATGCCTTGGTAGATTTCCGTATCGGTATCGAAGTACTCCGCAAACCGATTGTCGAGCGATACCCGTGAGACGCCGACATACGCGGCGATCGCGATCATTCCAGCGACCAGGGTGATCGCCAGCGGGCGCCAGCGGGCGAACTCGCCAACCGCGCGAATGAAGTTGTTGGTCACGGCCAGGTTGGCGGCGGGACGTCCCTTGGGCAATAGCAACAGTACCGCCGGAAACAGCGTATAGGTCACCACGAATGACACCACGATGCCCAGACACATCATCCACCCGAAGTACTCGACCGGCAGAATGCCGCTGACCGTCAGAGAGCCAAACGCAGCGATGGTGGTGAGCGCGGTATAAAAACATGGCGCGAACTTGATGCGCATGGTGCTGTGCACCAGTTCCGGCCCGGACATGTCCGCGTCGATCAGCAACTGTTCGCGGTACTGCACAATCAGATGAATGGTCAGGGAGATGGTGGTGATCCCGAGCAGGGATACAAAATTGGAGGAAATTACCGTGGCCTGCCACTCGAGGGCACCGAGCACCCCGATGGTTAGAAACACACTGACCGCAGCGGTCAGAACCGGCAGGGCAACCCAGCGTACGCGGCGAAAGAAGAAGCCCAATGCCAGCACCATCAAGCCGATCACCGCGCCACCAAAAATAGTAAGGTCGCTTTTCACATAGGTGATCATGTCCGCAGCGATCATCGGGACCCCACCCAGGTACAGGGTGCCGCGTTCCTGATAGCTGCGCGCGATCTTGCGCAGCGCTTCGATCACCGCGGCACGCTTTTCCAGAAACGCCTCACGGGCAAAACGCTGATTTTGCAACGCAGCATCCCACGCAGCACCAGTCGTTGTGCTACTTCGTTGCAGACTTGCGACGGCAGCCGTCGCTGTCGCGAGCTCATCGTCGCTCTCCAGATCGATTTTGAGCGCGGTCCCAGTGCCATCCCGGGTGATCAGGAGTTCACTGAAGAACGGGCTGCTGGTCAGCTCGTCGGCGGCGAGTCCAAGGTCGGCATCGTTCGAACGCAGGGTGCGAAAACCTTCGAGCAGGTCCGCCAGGGTCACCGGCGGGCTCTTGAGCAGCGGCACATCCAGGATACTGAAGACGCGTTTTACACCCTCCACCTTCGCCACGTCGCGCACGAGCGCGTCCAGATCCTGCAGCGCCGATGGACTGATCAATTCGCCGTTGTGCGGTGCAAAGGTCAGAAACAGAAACGCATCACCGCCAAACACCTGGCTGACACGTTCGTACGCCGCCAGGTCGGGATCGTCTTCGACCACCAGGGTTTCCGAGGAAGCATCAAAGCGAAACTGTTGGGCAAACACGGTGGCGAGGCCCAGAGCGGCCAAGACCAGACCGATGATCAGCCAGGGAAAACGAAGGTAAGCCAATTGCGAAGGCACAGCACTCAAAGACGGACTCTCCTGTCGACCACGATGACATATCTGCCGAGCAACAACGTGGTGCTCGGCGGTGAACCTTTAGATGAATCTGAACGATTTGCCGGGATGCTTCTCGCCGCCCGGCTCTTGCTACAGGTGTGGCCTAGATCCATCGAGCTAGAGAGGTCTCGCTAGCAGGCCCTCTCTGTGTATTCCCGCCGGACCACTTTCTAACAGGCAACGACCCGCAACACGTTCGCCGCGCACCAACAGGGGATAACAGCGCACCATATATGATAAAGCGCGTGCTGGACGCGGCGCTATAACAAGCGATCAAGCGGCGCGGGTATCTTCAGGCTTGGGGTTGCTGTAACGCAACACATCGTCCTGCAGGTCTGCCGCGGGGATTTCATCCTTTTCCAGGTAGTAATCCTGGCTGTTGGTCCAGGGCGCCGCGTCGCTCTGCTTGGGCAGGCGATGGGTGCCGCGGCGCATGTAGCCCGGGGCAAAGTCATCCGGATCGATATAGGCCTTTGCATTCATGCCAACATCCGCCTGACGCAGGGTCGGCGTGCACTGGCGCATACCGATCTCGTCCATGTGGTTGAGCAGGCGGCAGACGTAGTGGGCGATCATGTCCGAGCGCATGGTCCAGGACGTACGGATATAGCCGAAGCTCCAGGCGAGGTTGGGCATTCCCGACACCATAATGCCCCTGTAGGTGAACGTCTCCGGTAAGGCGACCGCCGTGCCGTCGATACTGAACGCGATGTCGCCCAACCCACATAATTCGATGCCGGTCGCCGCCACGATGACGTCTGCCTCCAGCAGATCACCAGACTTGAGGCGGATGCCCTCGGCGACAAAGGCATCTATCTCATCGGTACACACCGAGGCTTTGCCGGACCGGATGGCGGCAAAGAGGTCTCCATCCGGCAGCAGACACAGACGCTCCTTCCAC
>JBCCHL010000188.1:0-7961 GCA_039028775.1 Pseudomonadota bacterium
CGTTATTCTGTATTCCGACCCAACACAAATGTCCGAGATGCGATTGAATCCATATTTCCAGAGATAGAAGAGGGGACGAAAGCCAGTCTCAACCCGGTCAACCTCGTGGCACTCACAACCCTCGCCACCCCCAAACTTGTGATCGAGAGAGACCACCTCGCGACCCAGATCGAGACATATCAGTATTTAATCAAACGTCTACACCCGGAACCCCCCTACTTCATCTCATCACTATCGCCTAAAGAAATCATGGATCGGGTGGAGGAACTCGGTCTGCTACAGACGGAGGAGACGGACTTTGGCGCGGTAGTGCACCACGATGAGTTTACCGCCGTGCTGATGACTTGGTACAAAAACAACGTCGTGCACACACTGGCGCTACCCTCGCTAATCGCGTGTTTGTTGATCAATCGCCGCCGCGGCATCTCTGCCGACCAGATCCCCCGCATGGTCGAGCGGGTCTACCCCTACCTTTGCGAAGAACTGTCCTGCGATCCCGCGGACATCGACCAGGCGCTCGCAGTGATGCTCGACCGTGGTCTTATATGTCAGGACGCGGACGGAGTACTGCGCCCTCCGTCGCCAAGCGAGGCCGATCATCGCCAGCTTGCACTGCTCGCCAAGCTGGTCAGTCAGAACCTGGAACGCATGTATATCGTTATCCAGCAGCTCGCGATCGAGCCATCGAGCCGCGAGGCCCTGCGGCGCGCAGCACAACAACTCGCCAAACGCATATCCAGGGTATATGGCATCAACGCACCGGAGTTCTTCGATCTCCGGCTGTTCGACGCATTCATCGACGGGATGATCCGGCGGGGCATCGTGAGCGCCGACGAGGAAGGGCTGTTGACCTACGACAACAGCCTTAAGGACGTGCTGCGAGCAGCGGAGTTCGTGATCGAACCACAGATCCGGTACGGCGTGCTCGCATCGGCCAATGGCAGCAGCGCCGAGGCCGCACCGTCCGCCTAAGCCGATGGCAGATAGACATCAAAGCGCACCGTCTTACTCGTAACCTGATGGTTGGGTGTGCCGACGAGTTCATCCTTCGGTCGCCGCTTCAACACCACGCGCTGTCGCGCGCAAACCCGCGCACGTTCCACCACCCGGGGCAAATCGATCGGCGTCGTGACCGCCAGATCGCGCAGGTGTTGGGCCGCTCGGGGCGGTAGGGCTTTCTTGCTGCGCGGGGCGAACATCGGATCGAGATACACCACATCGTGTGCACCGGCATCCACGGCGGCGCAACCATCGCCGTGGCGGGCGTTGATCGGCAGGCCAAGCCGGGTCACGTAGTCTTGCAGCAGCAGCCAAGTGATCTCGCTGCGTTCATAGCAGGTAACCCGAGCACCATGTTGGGCCAGGACGGCGGCATCGGTGCCAAAACCGGCAAAACAGTCGAGCACGCTGACCTCCGCGCCCGGGCGCAGATCACACGCGCGCACCAGGTCCGAAGGGCCGTGCACACGTTTGAGCAGCGCCTCGTCGGCTAAGCGAAAGCGACCCTTGAACCTGGGACTCAACAACGCCAGCCCATCCGCATCGCACCAGAGGCTGTCCGCGGCCACCTCAGCAGGTGGCTGCCGTGCGGGGATCAGCTGCGCAAAGGGTTCGAATCGGGCGACCTCCGGTGCCAATTCGGGTGAAAAAAATAAAATAATTTCAGACACTTACACGTATTCATCAATACTGGACTGAGGTTTCATGCTAGCCGTTTGCGCATGGCGCGTATAGGCAAAAATAGCGGCATCATCACCTCGGCCGATGCGCACCGGTCGCGAGTCCCCGTGCGCGGCACCGCGCGCCGCGGCGAGCCTGGCATCCGTGGGATGACCCTGGGTTACCCGGGTGGCCTGCTTGGCCGCAGGCTTGGGCGCACGCGGGGACGCCGCGTCTGATGCAGCGGTACGACGCGGCGTGGGCAGCCGCCCGGTGAACTGTCCATCGATGGGTTTCATGACCTAACCGAAGGGTAGCGCAGATCAGAGAAATCGCAGCCGCGTCTGCACGCGTAAGGCGCGCTAAGCGCTTGTTTTGCTATGCGTGGCTTGGCCGCCAGGGTGAATCGCCGTGAAGATAAACGGGTAACGCCATTTCCGCATCGTTGTGCAGACCGGCGCGGTAGTCGCCGAGCGCCACCTCCAACATCGCGGTGGGGAGAATGAGCGGCGCGGCGACGTCCTGTACCAGCGCCTCGGGCAGCCAGGGTGGTCGTACACCGGCGAGTAGGACATCAGCCGGGGTCAAACTCTGCAACCAATCCGGCGCGGCATCGCAGAGCGCGTCTTCACGCAGCACTTGGTCATCCTGCCACACCCCTAAATAGTAACTCTCCCCGCGACTACGTATGCAACTGAGCACCGCGCGCCCCGCCAACTCCGCGGCCGGCACAGAAGCCGCCAACAAGCGCGAGTTCTTCAGACCGAGCACTCGAGCATCCGCCGCCAGCGCCAGGGCCTGCGTGGCCGCAGCGGCCAGGCGTACCCCCGTGAACGAACCTGGGCCGCAACCAAACGCGATGCACTCCAGTTCCATGGCCATGATGCCCGCCCGCTCGAACAGGGTTTGCAGATGGGGTAGAAGGTGTATGTTGTGAGTCCGACCTACATCCAACGCAGACACATAATTCTGCCCATCCGCGTGGAGAGCGACGTTACAATGGGTGCTCGCGGTTTCGATACAGAGGACTTTGGTCATTGGCGCAGCATAAACAAGCTCTGGACCTGGAGGAAGCGCTCCAGACCCTGCAGAACCAATTCGCGCCCAGCGCCAAGACAGAGCAGGTCAGCCTAGACCGCTCCCACGGCCGCGTGGTGGCCCTGGACATCAGTGCACCGGTCGATTTACCGCCCTTCCACGCCTCTGCCATGGACGGTTATGCAATCTTGACCAGGTCTCCTGATGGTGAATACCAGCTCATCGCCGAGAGCTTTGCCGGGCACCCCTACCTCGGCGGAATCTCACCGGGACAAGCCGTTCGGGTATACACCGGCGCGTTGGTGCCGCCAGCGGCAGAACGTGTGGTGATACAGGAACAGGCCACTCCCCTCGCGTCCGACCGTGTCGCGCTGCACTTCGAGAGCGGCGAAGAGCGTTTCATCCGCCCGCCGGGGCACGACGTTCGTGCCGGCACACAGATCGCGCGTCGGGGTCAACGCGTAGATGCGTTCCTGCACGGTGCGCTCGCGGCCAGCGGGGTGAACGAACTGGCGGTGTACAGCCCGTTACGGGTCGGCGTGTTCTCGAGTGGTGATGAGTTGGTCGACCCTTCGGTGGCCGCGGCTGACCTGCAGCCGGGGCAGATCTACGATTCCAATCGTGTCACGGTCATGCGGCTGCTCGAAGACTTGCCCGCCGAGATCATCGACCTCGGGCGCCTGCCGGATGAAGCGCAAGCGGTGCGCACGGCGCTCGCCGAGGGCAGCCGCAGTTGCGACGCGTTGGTCACCTCGGGCGGCGTTTCCGTCGGGGATGCCGACTTTATTACGAGTACTATCCAGGCCCTCGGCGAACTCAGCTTCTGGAAGCTCAATCTCAAGCCCGGCAAACCGCTCGCGGTCGGGCGCATCGATGATTGCATCCTGTTCGGGCTCCCCGGCAACCCGGTCTCCGCGATCGTCACCCTGCTGCTGGTCGCCAAACCGATGCTTCGCTTCCTCGGCGGAGCGGCGGTGCACACACCCATCCCGATCCCGGCCAGCCTGCGCACGCCGTTGACCCATCGGCCCGGGCGTGCGGAGTATCAGCGCGGTACCTTTGGCGCAGATCGGGAGGGGCTGTGGGTCGCACATACCGGCGACCAGAGTTCGAATCGCCTGCAGTCGTTTACCCAGGCTAACTGCCTGATCGAAATCCCCAAGGACAGCGGCGACCTACCCGCCGGCCAGGTGGTCAACATCCTGCCCATGCACGGCCTCCTGACCGACTGACGGTGCTGCGCACCGGACCGGGCGGTCGCGCGGCTTAACGTGCAATTACGCTAGACTAGACTCAGCCCCAGGCCTTACGGATGCGGCGGGACCGGCGCCGAGTGACACGTGAACGCCAGTAAAATCCGGGTATAATGCCCGGCCCGACCAGAAGGGGTCGCCGCGAATACACCGGCGACGCGGACCGACAATACTGACAAAAAGACATCAGGACAGTAATGACCGATAGCAATCTGAAGATCATCTACACCCTTACAGACGAAGCACCGGCACTAGCGACCTATTCGTTCCTGCCGATCATCAAGAAATTTACCGAAGCGGCCGACGTCGACGTTGAACTCAGCGACATCTCTCTCGCTGCACGCATACTTGCCGCCTTTCCTGAACGCCTCACCGAAGCACAAAGGGTGCCGGACGCGCTCGCGGAGCTGGGCGCCCTCACCAAGGAACCGGGCGCCAACATCATCAAGCTGCCCAATATCTCCGCTTCCGTCCCCCAGCTGATGGAGGCCATCGCCGAGATGCAGCGTCAGGGTTACGACCTGCCAAACTACCCCGAAGAGCCGTCTACCCCCGCGGAAGAAGAGATCCAAAGCCGCTACAGCTACGTGCTGGGCAGCTCGGTCAATCCGGTCCTGCGCGAAGGCAACTCCGATCGCCGCGCGCCGGCGTCGGTCAAAGCTTTTGCGCGCAAGCATCCTCATCCGATGGACAAGTGGAGCCAGTCCTCCAGCACCCACGTCGCTCACATGCGCAGTGGCGACTTCTACCACAGCGAGAAGTCGGTGACCGTCGAGAGCGCCGGCCATCTGAAAATAGAACTGATCCAGGACAACGGCACGGTCACGGTGTTGCGCGAAGCGGTGCCGGTAGAAGACGGCGAGGTGGTCGACGGCATGTTCATGAGCATCAATGCCCTGCGTGCCTTCCTCGACGAAGAACTCGAAGGTGCACGACGCTCGGATCTGCTGGCATCACTGCATATGAAGGCGACGATGATGAAGGTCTCAGATCCGATCATCTTCGGCCACGCGGTTGAGGTGTACTACCAGGAAGCGTTCGACAAACATCGCGCCACCTTCGACGAGCTGGGGGTCAATCCCAACCTCGGCCTTGGCAGCGTCCTCGACAAAGTCGGCACGTTGACATTCTCGTTACGCAACGAGATCGAGGCCGATATCCGCAAGTGTCACGAAAACCGTCCCGGCCTGGCAATGGTGGACTCCGACAAAGGGATCACCAATCTGCACGTGCCCAGCGACATCATTGTCGACGCGTCGATGCCAGCCATGATTCGCGTAGGCGGCAAGATGTGGAGTGCGGACGGTAACCTGCGTGACACGAAGGCGATCATCCCAGACTCCTGCTACGCCACCATCTATCTAGAGGTCATCAATTTCTGCAAGCACCACGACGCCTTTGACCCCACCACCATGGGCACGGTCCAGAACGTCGGCCTGATGGCGCAGAAAGCGGAAGAGTACGGTTCCCACGATAAGACCTTCGAACTGCCCAGCGGTGGCAGCGTGCGGGTCACCGACGAGGCCGGCAATGTGCTGATCCAGCATGACGGCATGGAAGCGGGCGACATTTGGCGCATGTGCCAGACCAAGGACGTCGCGATTCGCGACTGGGTGAAGCTGGCGGTCAACCGCAGCCGTGCATCCGGCATCCCGGTGGTATTCTGGCTGAACAAACACCGTGGCTCAGCCGAACAAAAAGGCCATGACGCGGAACTGATCAAGAAGGTCGAAAAGTACCTGCCGGAGCACGACACCAGCGGTCTCGACATCCAGATAATGACCCTGGATCTCGCTATGCGGCATACCCTTGAACGCGTGCGTCACGGCGAAGACACGATCGCCGCCACTGGTAACGTATTGCGCGACTATCTAACCGATCTCTTCCCCATCATGGAACTGGGTACCAGCGCGAAGATGTACTCCATCGTCCCGCTGATGGCCGGCGGCGGTCTGTACGAGACCGGTGCGGGCGGTTCGGCCCCCAAGCACGTCCAACAGTTCGACGCGGAGAACCATCTGCGCTGGGACTCGCTGGGAGAATTCCTGGCGTTGACCGTCTCGTTAGAAGACATCGCGGTCAAGACCGACAACGCACGCGCCCAGGTATTGGCTACGGCGCTCGATGCGGCCACTGCGAAGCTGTTGGAGAATAACAAGTCACCGTCGCGCAAGACCCACGAACCCGACAATCGCGCTAGCCACTACTATCTCGCCATGTATTGGGCAGAGGCACTGGCCGCGCAAGATGATGATGCCGCACTCAAAGCGCAATTTGCGCCGGTCGCTGCGGACCTCGCCGCCAACGAGGAGAGGATTATCCAGGAGTTGGTGGAGATTCAAGGCGAACCCGTGGATATCGGAGGTTACTACCGTCCCGATCCGGACAAGGCCGATGCGGCCATGCGCCCGAGCGCCACGTTGAATGGGATTCTGGCCGGCTAGCAGCCAGGTCAGGTTGCGCAACCCGAGTTTTAGACGCGCAGTGCGACGTGCGGGCTAGCCCAGCGCAGCGCCAATCGCAGCCTGGATATCCGCCACCGCTCCGGAACCGTCGATTACCGCATACTTCAGCCCGTGCCCGTCCAACGGCTTGTAGAAGTCGATCAGCGGCGCGGTCTGTTCATGGTAGACGGCGAGACGATCGCGCACCGTCGCCTCGGTATCGTCGTCGCGATGTACCAGCGGCTCCCCGGTTTCGTCGTCAACGTCAGAGGTTTGCGGAGGATTGTATTCGATGTGATACACCCGCCCAGAGCCCGGGTGGACTCGACGCCCAGTGATGCGTTTGACAAGTTCGTCATCCGGGACTTGAATCTCCACAACGGCGTTGATCTCGACCGCAGCGTGGCGCAGGGCTTCAGCCTGGGGAATGGTGCGTGGGAAGCCGTCGAAGAGGTAACCGTTGGCGCAATCGTCATGTGTCAGGCGATCTTTGACCAGGTCCATAATGATCTCGTCAGACACCAGGGCACCGGACTCCATAACCGCTTTCACTCTGGTACCCAACGGTGAGTCGGAGTTGACCGCAGCACGCAGCATATCTCCGGTAGAGATCTGCGGGATACCCAGACGCTCCTTAATGAACTGCGCCTGTGTGCCTTTACCGGCGCCAGGGGGACCTAACAGTATGATTTTCAAACCTCTTGTTCTCCTTCACTCACGCTCTGCCGGCGTTGTTTTCTTACTTCTAAAAGCCCGTTCAGCAGGTGCAGATGGCAGCTGACCAGCAGCGCCTGATACCAATCCCGCAGCGAGATATCAAATGTAATGATAGCCTGATCCTGACCATTACTCACCCGACCGGTGGTCGCCAGCAGGGCAATATCCAGCCGGTTCAGCAATTGGGTGATGTCGAGCAATAACCCGTCGCGGTTGCTCGCGGTAACCGTATAACTGACCGCACGCTCAAAATTATCGAAGTAGGCCGGCTCGCTCGTGCGCAGTGCCTGCGCGAGTTCAAAGAGTAACAGCTCACCGCTGCCCAGACGCAGCAAGGCGGTGGCTGAATCGGGCAGTTGGGTCGCGACCGTACAGTCTGCGAGCAGGCGGTCCTGATCACTCTGCTGTTGTTGTAACAACAACGCGTCCGCGAGTTGGGCCAGCAGGGCCCGGCCGATGCGCATTTTGTGCTGGTCGCTCAGACTGCGAAAGTAGCTCACCAGTTTGGCGCGCGCCCGGTCGGTGGTCGCGTAGCCGAGTTCAATCTCCGCCCAGGCACGCAGCGGTCCGTTGCGGGTTCCCGCCTCCACGCTCACCTGCTCGCTGTTTTGCAGAATCTGGTTCAATCCCGCAGGTTTCCCATCGACCGAACCGGATTCGCAGGCATGGCCGATCTCGGTGTGGACCCGATAGGCAAAATCGAGCACCGTGGCGCCGTCCGGCAGATCAAGAACATGGCCCTTGGGGGTTGAGACATAGATGCGTTCCTGACTCACCTTGTGACGCAACAAGGCACGCAACGATGTTGTGCCACCGAGCTCCTCGTGCCATTCGAGTACCTGGCGGAGCC
>JBCCHL010000189.1:0-7852 GCA_039028775.1 Pseudomonadota bacterium
CACCTTCCAACTATTGCTACTTTTACGGTCACGATAGTGATATCCAAATAAAGAAAAAGTCAGTCGCAGAAGTGGTGCCCGCAACGGCAGAGATCGAAGCCTATCGAAAACTCATGCTGGAATGGTTTGATGAAGACGACACCGAGATGCTGGAACGTGAGGACAGAGCAACTGTTCCTGACCCTTGAACTCGACGGCCTACCGAGGCGGTCCTAGTCCTCGTGAAATCGACTCATAGACAATGAAGTTGCTGTACAATTATGAGTTGTAGAGCGCGATAGCGCACCACTGATGGACGGGCGCCCTATTTGGCCAGGGCCGCTCTAGCAGCGTAATCGCCTCCATGGGCCCTCTGGCGGGCCCAGGTTCTCGGGTTCGGAATATTTGGGGTCGATGAGATCGTCGTGTACACCCTCCTCGATCAGCCATACGAGTTGCCGGTCGAAATTTGGGGTTGGGGTGACCATGATGCTGCCGTCGACCCCATTCAGCACCGCATAGGCGTTCGACCAATGCAGCGCGCCACGCCGTGGCAACACGCGTTCGCGCCCCATCGCCTCGCCATACCAGTAGAACATCAACACCTGTTCGAGGCAGGAAACCAGGGTCTCGTGCACCGAGACGCCAACGCGCTGACCGCCGCCTCCTTCGCTGCGTGCGTAGACGCCGGCCAGGGCCGCGATGGCTACGTAGACGCCGGACACCATGAAGTTGAGTTCGCCAAACGCTTTCAACGGCGGCGTATCGACATCACCGGTGGTCGCAGCCGCACCGCCGAGCGCCCCGGCGACCAGGTCGGGTGCCAGATAGTCCTGCCAGGGACCGAAGCGGCCGAAGGAGGACACATCTATGACGATCAGGTGGGCAAACCGCTCGCTTAGCGTCGTCGGATCCGGCAGGTCGCGCGTCAAAGGGCTGTCACACCACAGCAGCACGTCGGCACTCCCGATCAGCTCGAGGAGTCTGGCCGGGTCGCTGTCCGCGTCGTGCACCACTGTGCGGGACGAGGCGAAGTAGGCGTACCACAGAGATTCCTGTGCCGCACGGTCAAACGGTCCACGCAAGCACAGCGGATCGCCCTGCGCGCCTTGTGGTCGCAGGACCTCAGCGCCGAGATCCGCCAGCAGTTTAGCGCCGTAGATCGCCCGCTCATCGGTCATGTCCAGGACTTTCAGGCCCGTCAGAGTTCCCGTTACCGCCGCCCCCATGCTCTCTCCTTCGCACACGTGAAGGCAGAGTATAAGAAGCTTTGGGCAGCCATGAATAGAACAAAAGATTGAGCGCGGTTTCTGGCCCGAAAACCCCTGAAACGGTACTATTTGAATCACAATTCGAATAACGACTTATTTGGGGCTCACTATGCAGGATACCCTCGCCAGGCTGGAAGAGTTGAAAGCTGCGGCACTGCTGGGCGGCGGCGAAAAGCGTATCGAGGCGCAACACGCCAAAGGCAAGCTCACCGCGCGCGAACGCATCGATATTCTCCTCGATGAAGGCAGCTTCGAGGAATGGGACAAGTTTGTCGAACACCGTTCCCACGACTTCGGCATGGAAGAACAGAAGATTCCGGGCGATGGGGTCATCACCGGCTACGGCACCATCAACGGCCGTCTGGTGTTTGTGTTCAGCCAGGACTTCACGGTGTTTGGCGGCGCCTTGTCCGAGGCCCATGCGGAGAAGATCTGCAAGGTGATGGACCAGGCGATGAAAGTCGGCGCCCCCGTCATCGGTCTGAACGACTCCGGCGGCGCGCGCATCCAGGAAGGCGTGGCGAGCCTCGGCGGTTATGCCGAGATTTTTCAACGCAACGTCCTCGCCTCCGGTGTGGTGCCGCAGTTGTCCGTCATCATGGGTCCGTGCGCGGGGGGCGCGGTGTACTCGCCCGCTATGACCGACTTTATTTTCATGGTGGAAGATTCCGCCTACATGTTTGTGACCGGTCCGGATGTTGTGAAGACCGTCACCCACGAGGTGGTGACCCCCGAGGAACTCGGCGGCGCGAGCATTCACACCAAGAAGTCCGGGGTGGCTGACCTCGCCTTCGAGAACGATGTGGAAGCCCTGTTGCGGACCCGAGAGTTTTTCGACTTCCTGCCCGCCAACAACCGCGAGAAACCACCGCGCTGGCCAACCAACGATCCGGCGGGACGCCAGGAGGCGTCGCTGGATACGCTGGTGCCGCCGGACCCGTCCAAGCCGTACGACATCAAAGAAGTCATTAACAAGGTCGCCGACGAAGGCCACTTCTACGAGATTCAACCGGATTTTGCGCAGAACATAGTGGTGGGTTTTGTGCGTCTGCAGGGCACCACCATCGGGGTGGTGGCCAACCAACCGATGGTGTTGGCCGGCTGTCTGGACATCGACTCGTCCAAGAAAGGCGCCCGGTTCGTGCGCTTCTGCGATTCGTTCAACATCCCCATCCTCACCCTGGTCGACGTGCCGGGCTTCATGCCGGGCACCGCGCAGGAATACGGCGGCATCATCAAGAATGGCGCCAAGCTCCTATATGCGTACGCCGAATGCACAGTGCCCAAGGTCACCCTGATCACGCGCAAAGCCTACGGCGGTGCCTACGACGTGATGGCATCCAAGCACCTGCGCGGCGACGTCAACCTGGCCTGGCCCAGTGCGGAGATTGCCGTGATGGGCGCGAAGGGTGCGGTGGAGATCATCTTCCGCAAGGAACTCGGTGACGAGGAAGGCATTCAACGACGCACCGACGAATATCAGGCGCTGTTCGCCAATCCGTTTGTCGCCGCCCAACGCGGCTACGTGGACGACGTGATCGTGCCCCAAGAGACCCGCGAACGGGTCTGTCGTTCGTTCGCCATGTTGCGGGATAAGAAGTTGGAAAATCCGTGGCGTAAGCACGGCAACATTCCTCTGTAGTCGAGTCGCTAGGAACTTTCATGTTTGACAAAATTCTGATTGCCAACCGCGGTGAGATCGCCTGCCGCGTTATCAAGACCGCCAAGCGCATGGGCATCCAAACCGTGGCGGTATATTCCGACGCGGACGCGAACGCCCTGCACGTGCGCCAGGCTGACGAGGCCGTGCACATCGGCGGCGCCGCCTCGGCCGACAGCTATCTGCGCGGTGAGCGCATCATCAACGCGTGTAAACAGACCGGCGCACAGGCTGTACACCCGGGCTATGGATTCCTGTCCGAAAATGCCGACTTCTGCGAGGCGTTGGACAATGCCGGGATCACCTTTATCGGCCCGGGCACCAAAGCGATCACCAGCATGGGGGACAAAATCACCTCGAAGCTGCTTGCGGCTGACGCCGGGGTCAACACGATTCCAGGCTACACCGACGTGATCGATGGTCCGGATCATGCGGTCGAGATCGCCCGTGAGATCGGCTACCCCGTCATGCTCAAGGCGAGCGCCGGCGGCGGTGGCAAGGGGATGCGCGTGGTCTGGAACGATGACGAGTGCCGGGATGGCTTCGAACGCGCCGCCAACGAGGCGCGCTCCAGTTTCGGCGACGATCGTGTGTTCGCGGAGAAGTTCATCGAAGAGCCGCGCCATATCGAGATTCAGATCATGGCCGACAAGCACGGCAACGTGATCTACCTGGGCGAGCGCGAGTGTTCGATCCAGCGCCGCCATCAGAAAGTCATCGAAGAAGCACCCTCGCCCTTCCTGGATGAAGCCACTCGCAAAGCGATGGGAGAACAATCCGTGGCCCTGGCCAAGGCGGTGGACTATTGCTCCGCGGGCACCGTGGAATTTATCGTCGACGCCAACAAGAACTTCTACTTCCTGGAGATGAACACCCGTCTGCAGGTCGAACATCCTGTGACAGAGTACATCACCGGACAGGACCTGGTGGAACATATGATCCGGGTGGCCAAGGACGAACCGCTCAGCCTCACCCAGGACGATGTGACCCTCACCGGCTGGGCGATGGAAACCCGCGTCTACGCGGAAGACCCGTTCCGCAATTTCTTGCCCTCGATCGGTCGCCTCGTCAATTGCCGGGCACCCGCGGAGAGCGAACACGTGCGGGTGGATACGGGAATAGAGGAAGGCAGCGAGGTGTCGATGTTCTACGACCCTATGATCGCCAAGCTCATCACCTACGGCGATGATCGCGACGCCGCGATCACTCACATGGCGGACGCGCTGGATGCCTATTACATCCGCGGTGTCAATCACAACATCAGCTTCTTGAACGCGCTGATCATGCACCCGCGTTTCCAGGCTGGGAAGCTGACCACCAACTTCATCGCCGAAGAATATCCCGATGGTTTCCACGCCGCTGACGTCCCCCAGAGCGACCCCTTGATACCGGTCGCCGCGGCCACGACCATCCACGCCGCCAAACATGCGCGTGGACGGGAGATCAGCGGCCAGACCCATCGCTTCGATCCGCGCCCCGCCACCCAATGGGCGGTCGTGGGCAGCGAGGCCACCCATTTGGTGGACATCGAAGCGACCACCGACGGCGTATTCCTGCGCATCGACGGCAACAACTACACCATCACCACCGACTGGCAATTGGGTGACCCGCTGTTTCACGCGGTGATCAACGGCACCCCGCAGACGCTGCAGATCGACAGCCACCGCGCGGGCTACAAAGTGTTCTCCCGTGGGGCCGAGACGAGCCTGACGGTCATGACACCCACCGCCGCCGCGTTGACCGAGCACATGATCGAGAAGGCACCGCCGGACTTGTCCAAGTTCCTGCTCTCGCCTATGCCCGGGTTGCTGGTGCGTTTATCTGTCACCGAAGGTGAGGAGGTCAAAGCCGGCGAAGAACTGGCGGTGGTCGAAGCGATGAAGATGGAGAACAGCCTGCGTGCAGAGGAAGACGTGGTGATCGCCAAAGTCCTCGCCGAGCAGGGCGAGAGCCTGATGGTGGATCAGCCGATCCTGGAATTCGAGTAGCGGGATCGCACGACACTCGGCCCTCGAGCATCGCCAGGGTCAGGAGCGGACCGGTTTACCCTTCGGGCTCCGCGCGAATCTCGCAGGTTTCCCCAAATGGATACTGCGTGGCGTCATCGTCGAAGTAAACGCGCGCGCATTGCACCTGCCAGATTCCGAGTGACTGGGTCTGCAGGAAAGCGCGCGTCTCGTGGTGAGCGCCACTGTTCTGGAACACCACAATCACGAAGCTGAAAATCGTCATAAGGAGAAGCAGGGTCCGCCGGCAAAGCAACTCCAGCCAGCGCTCAGCCGCGTTGCACCTTCTCGAAGTGTTCACTACTCGCCCGGTTTCCGGTCTCCCGGGCCAGGCGTCGCCCGATCAAATCCAAACGGACCCAAGAAGAGTCCAATGATCGGTATCGCGACCCGAAAGGCGTAGTACGTATTGTTGCACAGGCCCCAGATCCAATTGAGCAGAAACGCCTCCCAACTCCACCGGTCGAGATCATCCGGAACCCGCCGTTCCGGCGGCTCGCCAGCGGTTGCGGGGACGGGTAGCGTTACTGGCTTACGGCCGCGCAGACCTAGCGGTTCTTGCCCGGTATCAGCTGCAGAATCTGGCTCGCCGCGTCCGGAATATTGCTCCCGGGGCCGAAGATGGCGTGCACGCCCGCATCGTAGAGCGCCTGGTAGTCCTGTTGCGGGATGACCCCGCCCACGACCACCACCACATCCTCCAGGCCGTTGTCCTTGAGCATGTCGACCATCTCCGGCACCAACGATTTGTGGCCGCCGGCCAGGGTGGAAACACCCACCACATCGACTTTTTCTTTGCCGGCCTGGGACACGGCTTCTTCGGGGGTCTGGAAGAGCGGGCCCATGCTCACATCAAAGCCGAAATCACCGAAGGCGTTGGAGATCACCTTAGCGCCACGGTCGTGGCCATCCTGCCCCATCTTGACCACCAGCACGCTGGGCGCGCGGCCTTCGATATCGGTGAAGACCTTGATCTCATCGCGCACCTTGCTGAAGGCGGGGTCGTCTTCGTAGCTCCTGGCATAGACACCGGGGGTCATCTTCGCCACCGGCTCATGCCTTCCATAGACCTTCTCCAGCGCATACGAGATCTCGCCGACGCTGGCGCGAGCGCGGGTGGCGTTGATCGACAGTTCGAGCAGATTGCCCGAATTATCGCTGGCGGCGGTGGTCAACGCGTCGAGGGCGGCGTGGGTTGCGGCTTCGTCACGACCCGCCCTGACCTCGGCCAGGCGGCGCAACTGGGCATCGCGCACTTTGGAGTTGTCCACGCTGAGAACATCGAGCTCCGCCTGCTCCTCCTCCATCTGATACTTGTTCACCCCCACAATCACATCTTCGCCGCGCTCGATCCGTGCTTGGCGTTGGGCGGCCGCCTCTTCGATGCGCTGTTTGGGCATTCCTGAGATCACCGCCTTGGTCATGCCGCCCAGTCCCTCGACCTCGTCGATGAGCGCACGGGAGTGGGTGACAATGGAGTGGGTCAGGCTCTCCACATAGTAGCTGCCGCCTAACGGGTCGACGGTGCGTGTGATCTGGCTTTCCTCCGCGAGGATGATCTGGGTGTTACGGGCGATGCGTGCAGAGAACGGCGTCGGCAGCGCGATGGCTTCGTCCAGGGCGTTGGTGTGCAGGCTCTGAGTGCCGCCCATCACCGCGGCCATCGCCTCGATCGTGGTGCGGATGACATTGTTGTAGGGGTCTTGTTCCTGCAACGAGACGCCGGACGTCTGACAGTGGGTGCGTAACATGAGCGAGGACGGATTCTGCGGATTGAACTGACTCATCAGCTCGTGCCAAAGAATACGCGCGGCGCGCAGTTTGGCCACCTCCATGAAGAAGTTCATGCCGATGCAGAAGAAGAAGGACAGCCGCGGGGCGAACTTGTCGATCTCTTGCCCTGCGGCGAGTGCCGAACGGACGTATTCGATACCGTCGGCCAGGGTGAAGGCGACCTCTTGCACCGCGTTCGCACCCGCCTCCTGCATGTGGTAGCCAGAGATGTATATCGAGTTGAAGCGCGGCATGTTGTGCGCGGTGTAGCCGATGATGTCAGCGACGATGCGCATGCTCGGCTGTGGCGGGTAGATGAACGTGTTGCGCACCATGAACTCTTTCAGGATGTCGTTCTGAATGGTGCCGGCGAGATCCGCCTGGGCCACGCCCTGTTCTTCGGCCGCCACCACATAACCGGCGAGCACCGGCAGCACCGCGCCGTTCATGGTCATCGAGACCGACATCTGATCCAGCGGTATGCCGTCGAACAGGATTTTCATATCCTCAACCGAATCGATGGCCACCCCCGCCATCCCCACGTCGCCACTGACCCTGGGGTGATCGGAATCGAAACCGCGGTGGGTGGCCAGATCGAAGGCGACGGATAGGCCTTTCTGCCCGGCGGCCAGGTTCTCGCGGTAGAAGGCGTTGGATTCTTCCGCGGTGGAGAAACCCGCATACTGGCGAATCGTCCACGGCCGGTTGGTGTACATCGTCGCCCGCGGTCCGCGCACAAAGGGCGCCAGCCCCGGGAAACTGTCGGTGTGCGAAATGTCTTCAAGATCCGCTTCGGTATAGAGCGGCTTGATATCGATGCCCTCAGGACTCTGCCAGGTGAGGTCTTCAACCGCCGTCCCGCGCAGTTCTTTAGTGGCCAGTTCGTGCCACTGATCCCGATCCGTCATCGCAAACACCTTTCACTTACGATCCAACCGACAAGTATACCTCAAGAAGCGTGGTGGCCTCGCCTCTCTAGCGCCACCGACCGCAGGTCCAGGCTCCGACTGCCGGTCGCCAAGCGCTGTCCCCTTTTGTGGGTCGCGATCTGCGGGAATTTTGCCCACCAATCCCCATAAGTCCTTGCAATTGTGTTCGCCTGCCACATAATCGGCACCACTATGGGCAACAGTTAAGGAGGTGATCAGTGATATCAATTGCGA
>JBCCHL010000190.1:0-7771 GCA_039028775.1 Pseudomonadota bacterium
CGGCTTTCTGGAACTGGGCACCAAATTCGATGGCAGCATGCGCACCTCCCTGGTGGTGGATCCGCCCACCGGGCGCATGCCCGCCATGCTGCCTGACGCGGTCGAGCGCAACAAACCCTATGTCCAGATGCAGGCGCTCAATCCGGAGGGACCCGAGATGCGCAGCCTCACCGACCGCTGCATTATCGGTTTCAATAACAATCCGATGCGATCCGGTGCATACAACAACATCATGCAGATCGTGCAGTCGCCAAGCCACGTGGCGGTGCAGGTCGAGATGGTCAACGACCATCGCATTATCCCTACCGATGGTGGGGGCGGCGTCCCTGCCACCACGCGCTTCTGGAAAGGGTTCTCGACGGGTGCCTGGGACGGCGACACTTTTGTTGTAACGACCACCAACTTCAAGGCGTTTGCCGCCCCCTACGGCACCGGGGACAGTGTGGTGTTGACCGAGCGCTTTACCCGCCTGGATGCGGAAACCCTGGAGTATGAATACACCATCGACGATACGGAGACGTTCCCTCAGGCCTGGACCGCTCGCCAGCAGATGCGCCGTACGGATGACGACGTGTACGAGTACGCTTGTCATGAAGGTAATTACTCCATGCCCTTAGTGTTGCGCGCGGCGCGTAAACTCGAGAAGAAGGGCGAGACTGACAAGAACTGGATGCCCAGCTGGCACAAGCGCCGGGGCTAGCCTTGCGCGCCTGGGTTTGCGTGGCGCTGTTGTGTAGCACAGCGCCCGCGCTCGCCATCGAGTTTGTGGAGGCCGCCAAAAACACCGGCCTCAAATTTCTTCATCGCGCGGATGCTTCCGCACGGCATCTTCTACCCGAGATCATGGGTGGCGGGCTTGCGGTGCTGGACGCCAACAATGATGGCCGCCCCGATGTCTACGCGGTGGGTGGCACCGAAGGCCATAGCCGCTTGTTTCTACAACAAGACAACGGAAAATTTGTCGGGGTACCTATAAGCCCTGACCATGGCGGCTTCGGCATGGGCGCAGCCCAGGGTGATGTGAACGGTGACGACCTCGTGGACCTGTATCTGACGGGTGTCGGCCCGGACCGCCTCTACCTCAACCAGGGTGGTGGACGATTTGTCGAGCACAGCAATGCCGGGATAGACGTGCCCGAGTGGTCAACTTCCGCCGCGTTCTGCGATCTGGACGGGGACACCGATCTGGACCTCTATGTCGCCACCTACGTTGAGTCGGATGCCACCCAAGTCTGCAGCGCTCAGGATCATTCCCGGGACTACTGTCCGCCCAATGTCTATCCTTATCGTGCGGACCGGGTGTTCATCAACGATGGCGCAGGCGGCTTTGCGGAAGGATTGCAAGGTCTGGCACCCGAGCCGGCGCCAGCCCTCGGCGTGGTCTGCGTCGATGTGGATGGCGATCACGATCAGGATGTGCTGGTCGCCAACGACGGCACCGCCAATTTCCTGTGGCTGAATCAGGGTGATGGCCACTTTGTCGAGCGCGGTGTCCTGTGGGGGGTGGCGGCCAATCTGTTCGGTGAATCGGAAGCGGGCATGGGGATTGCGGTGGCCGATCTCAACGATGATCTGCGCCCCGACTTCCTATTGACCCACGTCGATCGCGAAAGCAACACGCTGTACACATCGGTCCCCGGCGGCTATGTCGATCACTCCATCCGCTCCGGGCTCGGAGCGCCTAGCGTTGCGTTTACCGGCTTCGGGGTGGCTTTTCTTGATGCCCAACTGGACGGGGATGTCGACGCCATTGTCGGTAATGGCCGGGTGCGCAAACCCTGGATCGAAGATGTGGCCCCAGGCTCGGCACGTAGCGAGGAGGAGAATTACCGGCTGGCCTACGGAGAGGGGAATCAGTTTTTTCTCGGACACGACGAGGGTTTCAGACATCGCCGGGTATCGGGTTTGCTTGGGCGTGAGGTGACCAGAGGACTGCTCGCCGTCGATGTCGACCGTGATGGCGACGAAGATGTACTCGCCACCAACGGCAACGGGGAGCTGCGTCTGTGGCGCAACGACAGCGCTCGCGCGGGTGCCTGGCTCGGGGTGCAACTGCGTGGCGCTGCCGCCCACGGTGCCCGTATCACGCTGATCAACGGCGAGACGCGTTGGACGCGATGGTTGCTGCACAGTGTCAGTTATCTCTCCTCCGGTCTGCTGGAAGCGCACTTCGGACTTGGTGAGATCAGCGGACCGGTAAGCGCCGCGGTGGTTTGGCCGGATGGGCAGATTGAGCGTTTTCGCATCGAACAACTCAATCGGTGGGTGGTGCTCGACCGAGGCACTGGGACGTGAAGGCTGCGTGCGTAGCGCTGTTTTGTCTAAGCCTGTTTGCGCTCACGGTGCATGCGCGCAACCCAACGCTTGACATACTGCACGAGCATCTACCGCGCCAGGAACAGTTGCATCCGCAGATCGTTGCGCTGCTCGATGAGCTGGAGGCGCGACCGGACGACCATGCCCTGTGGCAGGGAGCAGCGTTTAGCTTCGATGCCAACGGCTACCCAGCACTCGCGTTACCCGTTTATTTGCATCTGTCGCGCAGGGCGACTGCGGATGGCGGGGACGCAGCGCGATGGTCATACCATCTGGCCGATCTCATGGATCGCTATCCGCTGCCGTACGATGCCGATCGGGGGTCGTTGTTGCGCGCCTACCGCCAGGCGCACACCCAGTACCAGGACGACTACGGTTTTCTCATCCGCTTCGGCAACGCGCTGTTACGCGCGGGCGAGCTCGGGTCTGCGGCTGACAGTTTTCGCCAGGCGCTGAACCTGGATGACACCCGGGGGCATGCGGAGTTGGGGCTTGCTCAGGTCGCCTGGTTGCGGGCTGACGTCGTTCGGGCCGAGCGCTGGTCGCGAGCGGCCCAGAAGGACTTGCCCCACAACAAGGCGGTCTACGACGTGCAGTTAGCGGTCTTTCGGCATCTCGGGCGGCACGGGGAGGCCGCGCTCGCAGCGCGTCGCAGTGCAGCATTCTTGAAACGAATACCTGAACGCAGTGCCTGGCGGCAACTCGCGCTCCATGCGGTGGTCCCGGCGCGGATCGCAGGCTACGTGGAGCAAGCAGTGGCGGCGCGGGATGTGGCCTTTGCGCAACGGCTGCTCGATGGGGCTGTAGAAACAGAACCAACCGAAGCGCTGCAGCGCGCCCGATACCGAGTCTTGCACCTGCGGACCTACACTACCGAGGCGCGGGGGCTGGCCGCGTCGGTCTACCAGACCTACGGGCGGCTGCAGGAAGCGACTTTTCTGCTCTCGCTCGCGCTGGACGCTGAAGACGCACAAACCGCACGCCGCTGGGCACTGCTTGTGGCTGAACATCTACCGCTGGACGATCGTGCGCGCTGTTTGCTGGCCCGCTGGCATCTTGCGCGTGGCGTGCCCGCGGATGCTTTGGCGCTCTTGGATGCGGTATATTCGCCCACCGTCACGTCCGCGCTTTTATACAAGGCCATGGCGCATGAATCGCTGGGTCAGCTGGATGCGGCGATCACAGCACGCACTCGCTACTTCGAGCTCTTTCCCGAGCATGAAGACAACGCTAGGGACTTGCTTTCCGCCCAGCTTGCAGTGGGGGCGCTGCAGCCGGCCTGGCGGGTACTCAACGAGCGATCGAGGCCAACGCACGCGCGGCTCTATGTAGAGGTTGGTGCGTTTTTGTCTCAGGAGCTTGACGATGCAGAGCGACAAGAGCTCGCACGGCGCAGCCTGACCTACATACACACCCGGCGACGTGAGCCTCGCGCGGTCGCGGCCTATGCCGCTTACCTGTGTGCCAGCGGCCGGTATAGGGACAAGGCAAAGTTGCTCGCGCGCGCGGCCAAAGCCGGAATCAATGTGCCCCGCCGAGCGCGTCTGCAGGATTGTGAGGCACGGCCGTTAGACGCTCGGTTGTGGTTTGTCTCCTGACTGGGAGCAGAGGATAGACGTGTAGCGGATCCGCGGCCGCCGCACCGACCGGATCGCGCAGCCTTGCCTTCGCTCGCGCGCCGGCTAGCGCGGTCTCATCGCCGCGATAGCTCAGGTAAGCGCGCTCATGCCATGTGGCCCTATCGGCGGCGTCTGCGCTGTCGGATCGGCGGGTGTACCACTGAGCCAGGCCGTAATGCGCTGCCGCGTTCTCCGGGTCGATTTGCAGCGTCTGTTGATAGTGATGGCGGGCCAGGTCGAGGTCCGCCTGAGCGTCTTGTGCGCCGGCCTGTTTCGCACGCTCGAAGTACGCCGCTGCCAGACGGTTGTGGAGGCGGTAGTCCTTGCTGAAATCGAAACCGCGAGTCGTTGCCGCACCGAGGTCACCGCGCAGGACGTCTTCGAACGCCTCAATAGCCGCATTCAAATCGCCGCTCACGAAGTCGATCTGTCCGCGCAGCCAGCGCTGGGTCCAGGGGGTGGGACTGTGGTTTATCTCGGCAAGGCGCTTGGTGGCAACGTCCAGGCGACCCAGGCGCCAGTGTCCGCGTGCCTCGTTGAGCAGTGCGGCATCGCGGGTCGCGGGTTCCCTCTGGGCTTGCACGAAGGCGCTCAACGCCCGTTCGATGGCTCGATCGTCATTCTTCAACAGCCAACCAACCCCGTAGTCGAGCCAGCGTTCTCCGCTCGGGTGCGCACGGTGTTTATGGGCTGCTCGCGGTGACGTCCACCGGTCCGTGGCAATGGTGATGATGGGTATCCGATTCTGGGTTTGGGGCTCGATGCTGTGCACGAACGCGTTGCTGAACTTTCGATAATTGAGGCTGGCGGTCAGCGATAGGGTATCTTCCGGCCGGTAGTTTTTCGGCACGCGGATGCGATAGCGGATCACGTCGGTACCGCCCGCAGGAATCTGGTGATCGTAGAGGTGCCCGACCATGTGTTCCACCTCACGCGCCGCGATGCGCTGGCCGTCCGCGCGGATGGCGTAGGTATTTACAAAGTGGGCGTGGGGATCGACCGCCCGTTCCTCGTCCAAGGCCCCGCTGGCTGCGATCTTTCGACCGTTGTGGGACAGGGTGAGGGCCAGCCACGCCTGGTTGCTGTCCGCTGTCCCCTGGGTGAAGGCGTGCCCGACCTTTCTGTTGCGCACAACCACATCCACCCAGTAAGACCGATCGGGATGCAGTTCAGGCGGCATATGCGACAAAGGTGCGGACACAGTGCCCGTGGTGGTATCTGTCATGGCGAAGAGATCCACGCTGAGCGCATCCTCAAGGCGTTCCCTGACCAGCGCCGTATTGTCGTATGGCGCGTCGCGCAGATGACCCAAGGTGGGATTGGCGGCGGCGAAGTGGTGGCTGCGATGGGTGCGCTCTCCGACGTCGCGCTCCGGCATATGGCACGCAGCACAGTTATCCAGGGCTTGTGGTGGGTAGTTGAAACTCGCGACGCTATGTCCGGAGAAGCCGCTCAGCAGGAAGCTGTCATAGTGATTCTGACCGCGCAGCCAATGAAAGTGGTTCAGTTCCTGGGGCAGGTGCACCTTGTGGCATGCCGCGCAAAATTCGCTGCGCTGGTGCAGCGGCTTGAGCAGGCTGCGCTTGTGGAAGTCAGGATTGGCGCGGATGAGTTGTCGGTGCAGCCATCGCCCGACCGGGTGGCGGCTGTTGGCGAAAGGGTACCGGCCCGGAGCGGACAGGGTGTATGCGCCGTTGCCGAGGTGACCCTCAACGCGGCTGATGCCGTGACAGGTGAGGCAGGTAATACCGGCCTGGGCGGTTGCGCTGTCCATATTCATCTGTGGATCGTCGAACTCGCCGCTGAACAGCGGCAGTGGATCGTGACAACCCGCACACAGCCGTGCCTGGCGCACATGCCCATCCCGTTGAAGAAGGTGCGCGCGCAGGTTGCTGACCACGGCCCGGTAGGCGGGATTGTTGAACGAGGCGAAGCGATGCGCGCTGCGCGTCCATTCCGCGTGTGCCTGGGTGTGACATTCCCCACATTGCTCGTTCAAGAAGGGGGAGGTATCGAACGCCTTGCGGTCGGCGAAGACCGCCCGCGCGGGGGCAGTCGGCGCGCGCGGCATCCATTGTGGGTCCTGCGCTGCCAGAACCGGCGCGCCAACCGGGTGCTCGAGAGTCGCGGCGTCTATGTGCGCAGTGTGCCATCGATGCGTTGCGTAGGCAGCGCCGATGCCGCTCAGCAGTAACGGCGCCGCCCAGAACCAGCGTATGCGCCGCCCAGCGCGACGGTGGTAGACAAATACAGCGGGCAAAGCACAGCCCGCGAATATGTGCAGGATGTAGAGTGTAGCTCGCGTGTCTCCCTGACTTCCGATCAGATCCGTCAGCGCCAGGCCGGTGCAGATCAGGATGGCACCGATGATCGCCAACAGCCCACCCCGGCGTTGTGCCCTGCGATTGGATGCCCGACGTGCCAGTCGCAGGTGGCCGGTGAGAAAAGCCAGGGCAAATAGGCTCACCAGCAAACCGATGGCCAGGTGCAACAGAAAGGCCCACTGATACAACTCGGTTTCCAAGGCGTGTCCACTCAGCCATTGCCGCCAGGTGGTGATGCCCATGTACACGCTGTTGAGATACAGCAGTGCCAGCAGCAACAACATGACACCCAGCCAGGTGCGAGCCTGGCGGGTCATCATTGGCGGCGCTGCGCGGGAATTGTGCATCGGCTGAATATACCCACCTCATGCGGCGCTGGGCACATGAATTTCGAATGTTCGCGGTAAGGCATGCCATAATTTACTTTTTGCAAGGGACATCGATATGCGCATAGGAGTGATCGGCCTCGGCCGTATGGGTGGTGGTATCGCGCGACGCCTGCGGGCCGCTGATATCGACTGTGTATTGCACGACAACAACCCACAACTGGCGGCGTTCGCATCCGAGGTGGACGCCGAGTGGGCTGCATCGACGGCCGCCCTGGTCGCGGCGCTGGATGATGAGAACCCGCGGGTGGTCTGGGTGATGGTCCCGGCCGGTGACGTGACCACCAATGTGGTCCGCGAATGCGCGCGGCACATGGGGGCGGGCGACGTCATCATCGACGGCGGCAATTCGTATTTTCGGGATACCGTCGCGCTGTCTCAGGAGTTGGCGCAAGCCGGCGTGCATCTGGTGGATTCCGGCACCAGTGGCGGCCTGCGTGGCGAGCAGATCGGTTACTGTCTGATGGTCGGCGGGGCGGATGAGGACATCGAAGCTCTGGCGCCGGTGTTCAATGCGCTCAGCGATCCCACCCCGGATGGCCGCGGTTTTGTGCATTGCGGCGCGGTGGGTTCCGGCCACTACACCAAAATGATCCAAAACGGGATCGAGTACGGCATGATGCAGAGCTTTGCGGAGGGTTTTGCCTTGTTGCGCCGTGCGGATGCGGCGCAGTCGGAGTTCGATATAGACCTGGCCAGCGTGGCCCAGGCTTGGCGCAAAGGCTCGGTCGTTGAGAGTTGGTTGCTGGAATTGCTGGCCGATGCCTTGCATCAGGATCAGGATCTCTCCGGTTTCACCGGCTCGGTGCCGGACAGCGGCACCGGGCGCTGGACCGTCAATACGGCCCTGGACACCGCCACACCCGCCCACGTGTTGACCGCGGCGTTGCTGCAGCGCTTCGAATCGCGGCTGGAAGATAACTACGGGAACAAGGTGCTTTCGGCGCTGCGCGCGGGATTCGGCGGGCACACCGAGCAGCAACTGTTCAAGGGTTGACGCGTCGCGAATCCGCGACGGACGATGATGCGTATAGACGTGACAAACATCATAGTGATGGGCGTGTCGGGCTGCGGCAAGTCGAGTCTCGGTGCCCTGCTCGCTATGCGACTCGGGGTGACCTTTCTC
>JBCCHL010000191.1:0-7763 GCA_039028775.1 Pseudomonadota bacterium
CGTGCCGCTGGGCAGGCCGCGGTGCAAAATACGGTGCTGATTGGACGGACCAGAGCGGAGCGGCACGGTCAATTCGTCGGAGATGTAACCCTGCTGGGCATGGGTGGGGATGCTCGCCAGGCTGATGGCGAACCCGGCAAACAAGATCTTGAGGTTGTTCATGGACTGGATTCTTCGCGCTCCGTGTCTTTCGGTGTGTCCTCGGTCAGGAGGTTTTCTTCGGTCAGCAGACCCTTGCGTCCGAGATAGGTGAAGGTGGCGATGATGTAGACCAGATTCAACCCCATCAGGCCCACCAATTTGAAAGTCACCCATGTATCCATCGAGTAGGTAAATGCCACATACAGGTTAGCAGCCCCGGCGATGAAGAACCCAGCTGCCCAGCCATAGGTCAGGACCCGCCAGGCGTCGTCCGGCAGGTCGAGTACCTTGCCCAGCATCTTCTGCAGCAGGTATGTGCGTCCGAACCACAGACCGCCCAGCAGTACCGCCGCCAGCGCCCAGTTGACGATGGTGGGCTTCCACTTGATGAAGGTGTCGTCGCGTAGAATCAGGGTCATCCCGCCGAGGATGAGGCTGGCCCAGAAAGTCAGTTTGAGTTCATTGCTGATCGGCTTCTTCAGCAGCCAGTAGGCCCCGACCTGGAGCGTGACGCCGACCAGCAGTACCCCGGTGGCGAGGAAGATATCGCGGGTGACAAAGTAGACGACAACAAAAGCCAAGACGGCGATGAAATCTATCAGTTGTTGCATAATGGACCGTGCCTTGCGCTAGGGTGGCGATCGCCGTGGATGGGACGCGGCCGATCATACCCATGCCCCGGCCACATTGGTACTTGCTGCACGTCACACGGTCTTGATCGAAGGGTTTTGGCCGTGCTTGGCTGGCTGCGGCCGCTCTCGATGAACCCGTGAGACGCCGAATACTGAAAGAGGTTATGGCCAACGTATTTGACATCCACCCGACCCACCCTCAGCAGCGGCTCTTGGCGCGTGCAGCAGAGGTGTTGGATCAGGGCGGGGTGGTGGTCTATCCCACCGATACCACCTACGGGCTGGCCTGCCACATGGGTGACAAGGCCGCGTTGCAGCGCATCATCCGCCTGCGTCGGCTGCCGGCGCGCCATCAATTTACCCTGCTGTGCGAGGACCTGACCGACATCGGTACCTACGCACGGGTGGACAACAGCACCTATCGTCTGTTGAAACGTCTGACCCCGGGGGCTTACACCTTCATTCTCAAGGCCACACGCGAAGTACCGCGCCGTATCTTGCACGAAAAGCGGCGCACCATCGGTGTGTGGGTACCTTCCCACCCGATCGCACAGGGCCTCCTCGCCGCTTTTGGTGGGCCGCTCCTGACCACCACGCTGCGTTTACCAGAGTCTGATGCACCGCTCAGTGACCCGGATGAGATTCGTGCCCATCTCACCCGCCATGTGGACCTGTTGTTGTTGTCCGGTTTCGGTGGGCTCGAGGAGTCTACCGTAGTGGATATGACCGGCGGTTCGCCCGCGGTGATCCGTGCGGGTGCGGGGGCGATCGACTGGTAGCAATGCGGGTGCGGTAAGGCCGGTGGCGGTCGTTCTCAGCGCCGGCGTCGGCTTTCCATTTCCCCGCCGCGGCCTATAATGCGACCTTGTTCAGCATCCACAGGCGCTCGTTTGAGTAGCAACGATTCCGATAAAAGAGTGCTCTCAGGCATGCGGCCCACCGGGCGTTTGCATCTCGGCCATCTCCACGGCGTTTTGAAGAACTGGGTGCAGTTGCAACACGAGTATGAGTGCTTTTTTTTTGTCGCTGACTTCCATGCGCTGACCACGCAATACGAGGCCTCGCAAGACATTGAACAATTCACTTACGACACCATTGTCGACTGGCTGGCGGCGGGTGTGAATCCGGGTGCGGCGACGGTGTTTGTGCAATCGAAAGTGCCCGAACATGCGGAATTGCATCTGCTGTTGTCGATGATCACGCCCCTGAGCTGGCTCGAACGGGTGCCGAGTTATAAAGATCAACAGGCAAAGATCAACGATCGCGATCTGGCGACCTATGGCTTTCTCGGCTATCCGCTGCTGCAGGCCGCGGACATCCTGATGTACCGCGCCGGGTGGGTGCCGGTGGGGGCCGATCAGGTGGCGCACGTCGAACTCACCCGGGAGGTCGCGCGGCGCTTTAACCACATATATGGGCGCGAGCCCGGTTTTGAAGAAGCTGCGGTGGCTGCGATCAAGAAGATGGGCAAGAAGGCCGCGCGGTTGTACAGCAATCTGCGCAAGGATTACCAGGAGAAGGGTGACGCGGAAGCCCTGGAGCGGGCGCGGGCGCTGTTGGCAGAACAATCGAACCTGTCCATCGGCGATCGTGAGCGGCTGTTCGGATATCTGGAGGGCGGTGGTCGGATCATCCTGCCGGAACCCCAATCGCTGTTGACCCAGGCTGCGAAGATGCCGGGGTTGGATGGTGAGAAGATGTCCAAGTCCTACAACAATTACGTGTCCCTGCGCGAGGCGCCGGACAGCGTCACCGAAAAGGTGCGCACCATGCAGACCGACCCGGCCCGGGTGCGGTTGTCCGACCCGGGCAACCCGGCAAATTGTCCGGTGTACGCCCTGCATGAGATCTATTCCGCGGCCGACACCTGTACCTGGGCGTCGGCAGGCTGCAAGACCGCAGGGATTGGCTGTGTGGATTGTAAGAAGCCGTTGATCGATGCGATCAACGAAGAGCAAGCGGTTTACCGCTCCCGTGCTGCCCAGTTCGAGGAAGACCCCGATCTGGTGCACGCTATCATTCAGGAAGGCTCGGACAAAGCCCGCGCGGTCGCGCGGGAAACCCTGGACGACGTGAAAGAGGCGATAGGCATCAGCCATCGATAAAGTTATGACCGAACAGTCCGAAACGCCACAGGACGATACCGCGCTGTCGAGCGCCCGGGCCCAGAACGCGCAGACCATCGCGCTGGTGCGGGGCGAGACCGTGAGCGAACTGCCGACCGACCTGTACATTCCGCCCGAGGCGCTGGAGGTGTTCCTGGAGACCTTCGAAGGTCCGTTGGATCTCTTGTTGTACCTGATCCGCCGTCAGAACCTCGATATCCTCCAGGTACAGGTTGCGGTCATCACCGAGCAGTACATGCGCTACATCGACCTGATGCACGCGCTGCAGTTGGAGCTCGCCGGCGAGTATCTGGTGATGGCGGCGATGCTCGCGGAGATCAAGTCACGTATGTTGCTGCCTCGGGTCGAAACCGACGAAGAAGACGAAGGTGACCCGCGGGCCGAACTGATCCGGCGCCTGCAGGAATACGAACAGATCAAGACCGCGGCCGAAGACCTCGACGCGCTGCCGCGCATGGAGCGCGACACCTACGAGGTCGCCGCCAGCAAGCCGCAGCTGGTGCGTCAGCACGCGGATCCGGAAGTCGATCTGAAAGAGGTCTTGCTGGCCCTGTCGACGGTGCTCAACCGCGCGGAAATGTTTGCCAGCCACGCCGTGCAACTCGAACCCCTGTCGGTGCGCGATCGCATGGGTAATATCCTGCACCGCGCGCGGGTGACGGAAGAGTTCATCGATTTCCACAGTCTCTTCACCCTGGAAGAAGGCCGCCTCGGTGTGGTGGTCAGCTTCCTCGCCATCATGGAACTGGTGCGGGAAGGTCTGATCGAATTTGTCCAGGCGGAGCCGTACGCCCCGATCCACATTCGCGGCGTGCGCGGCGCGGTGGCGTCCGCTCCGGTCTTCGATACCAACTACGGTGGCGAGAGCTACGACGAAGATGCCGCGCAGCAGGACGCGGAGAATAACCAAGATGACCAGCGCGCAGACGACGCGGAGGATTGACCCATGGCTAACCCACCTCTCGAAGAAGGACAGATCAAACGCATTGTCGAAGCTGCGCTGCTCGCGAGCGATGGCCCCCTGACGGTTGCCAATCTCACAAGGCTGTTCGGTCCGGGTGAGCTGGATGAAGAGCAGGCGTCCAAACAGGTGCGTGACGCGGTCAAGGCGTTGCAGGGCGAAGCCGAGGAGCGAGGGGTGGAATTGCGCCGCATCGCCAGCGGTTATCGCTACCAGGTGCGACAGGAGCTGAGCACTTGGGTCAGCCGCTTGTGGGATGAAAAACCGCCCCGCTATACCCGCGCGCTGCTCGAAACCCTCTCGATCATCATCTACAAACAACCGGTCACCCGCGGCGACATCGAACAGATTCGCGGCGTCGGGGTGAGCCAGAACATCATGCGCACCTTGGTCGAGCGCGACTGGATCAAGGTGGTGGGACAGAAAGAGGTGCCGGGCCGACCCTCGCTGTACGGCACAACCCGGGCGCTGCTCGATTACTTCAGCCTCAAATCTCTTGATGAGCTGCCGCCGTTGTCCGAGATCAAAGCCCTCATCGAACCAAAGCTGGTCGAAGAAGACATCGCGGTGGTGGAACAAGGCGGTGAGCCGGACGGCGCTGCGTCGGATGCCGCAGGCTCGAGCGTACAGGATGAGAGTCCGTCGCACGAGAACGTGGCAGACGAGAGCGACACGCAAGACGAAAGCGCCGAAGCGGCTGTGCGCGCCACCGCTGACGCGGATCAGGGCGTCGCTGATGGTGCGGTCAACCATGCCGATGCGGCACCTGGGATCGAAGTTTCGGCGGTATTGCCGGACGATGCTGCCGTTGAGGATGGCGCGCCGTCCGCAGAGGTGGTGCCGTTGCACGGCGCCAAGTCGGCCAACTGATTTTCTCCGGGCACGAGCGTGCGTAAGACACCACCGTCGGCCGCGACCCAGAGCGGCGAGAAGCTGCAAAAGGTGCTGGCGGAACAGGGCCTTGCCTCGCGTCGCGAAATTGAGCGCTGGATCAGTGCGGGTCGCATCCGCGTCAATGACGAGCCGGCGCACCTCGGCCAGCGGGTGATGGCGACGGACAAGATCGAAGTCGACGGGCAGAAGATCGCCCAGGCGCGCAACCAGGGCACCCAGGTGCTCATCCTCAACAAGGCGGCAGGGACGGTCTGTGCCCGTCACGACCCCGAAGGGCGCAAGACCGTATTCGAGGGGTTGCCGCATCTGGATCATGGCCGCTGGATCAGCGTGGGGCGTCTGGATTTCAACACCACCGGCCTACTACTGCTGACCAACAGCGGCGCGTTGGCTAACAAGTTAATGCATCCCTCCACCGGTCTCGATCGCGAATACGCCGTGCGGATCAATGGCAAACTCGAAGACCACGACATTTCGGCCCTGAAAGAGGGCATTGAGGTGGAAGACGAATTTCTCAACTTCAGCGATGTGCGTTACTACGATGGCAGCGGCGCCAACCATTGGTACCACGTGGTGTTGATGGAGGGTAAGAACCGCGAGGTACGCCGCCTGTTTGAGGCCCGTGACTATCCGGTCAGCCGACTCAAGCGGGTGCGTTACGGACCGGTCATCCTGCCGAGCTGGCTGCGCAATGGGCACTGGGCGGTGCTGCGTGACGAAGACGTCAAAACGCTCTGCCGCCTGCTCGGGCTTGCGTTCGAGAGCGGCGCGCGCCGTAAGCGGCGCAGCAAACTCGCCAAAACCACCTGCCTGCTACCGTATCCGAAACTGGCGTCCTAGCGAGCTAGTGCAAGGCGCGCACATCGCGCACCCGGATCTGATTGCGACCCAAGCGGCGCGCGTCGTCGAGCGCGTCGCGCGCATGACGCATGACCGCTTCGGGACCGTGCTGCGGATCGGCGAAGCTCGCACCGATACAGGCCGTTAGCTGTTCGTTGGTCGTAGCGCTGGAGAGGTGCAGACTGGTCACCAGCACCCGTGCGCGCTCTGCGATGCGGCGTACGGCGGCGGGGTCGACGTCACCCAGCAGGATCGCAAGTTCATCGTCGGCGACGTGAAAGATGCCGTCCGCATCCGTCAGCGCCAGACGCAGCTGATCGTGCAGGGCACACATGACGCTGTGCGCCCACTCCTCACCACTCTGGGCGGCCAGATCATGGAACTGGTCGAGGCGCACCAGCAGCAAAGCGTCGTGGGCGTAGGTGGCCGACTCCGGATCGTTGAGATGTTCGAGTTCGCTTCGGGTCAGTCCGGCGTGACGCAGCATGCGACCCAGCGCTTTGTACAGCGGTACCTGTGCCATGTGGACAATCGCGCGCAGAGTAGCCGAGGCTTCCGCGATGCCGAAACAGTCCAAATACGCCCCCTCGATGCCGGGGATGTCCAGGCGCACCTCCTGGCTTGCGTTGCAGCGGCCCACTTCGCGGCGCAGCTCGCCGTATTGCAAGCGCAACCCACAGGCGCCGCAGTAGCGTCCTGTGGCGCGATAGAGCAGGCGTAGCACATGTCCCAGGTCTTCGCTTTCGTGCAGGCGGCGATGCAGCGCCCGGCGTTGCGCCAACCGCAATTCGCCATAGTCCAGGGCGGTGACCTCTTGCAAGGGCGCGCCACCGCGCGGTACCGCGTCGCGCGGAACCAGGCGCAGGGGGGTGGTCAATTTCTTGATGGGCATGCTGTGAGAACCTGCAACAGTGCTGTTGGTGAATTGATAAGCGAAATTCGTGCCAGTCGCAGTCGCTATATAAATCAATGAGTTACAATTCTGGGGCAGGTCCAGATAACGGATTCTTGACGACTTTAACGCCAAGAATCCGGCGCGGGGGTCTCAAGCGCGCCAGGTGCGGCTGTCGAGCGGCGTGCCACTCGCAGGGAAATCTTTGTCCCTGGTAGCGCTCAACAGATACAGAAACAGATCCATGTGGGTTTCGGGATCGGGCAGCGTGTTGGGATTTTCGCCGGGATACGCCTGGGCGCGCATGCTGGTGCGCGTTGCGCCTGGATTGAGGCTGTAGACCCGCATCCGGTCGGCGGCTTCGGTTTCATCCGCCAAAATCTGCGTGAGCCCTTCCAACGCAAATTTCGATGCGCTGTACGCGCCCCAGTAGGCGCGACCTTCACGACCGACGGTGGAGGAGACGTTGATCACCGTGCCGCGCGGACTGGCATCGAGTAGTTCGAATAGGTGGCGGCAGAGCAGGAAGGGCGCGTGGGTGTTGGCCTGCATCACCTCGGTCCATGCCTCCTCGGGGTAGTGCGCGATGGGGACTTTGGGGCCGAGGATCGAGGCGTTGTTGATCAACGCATCCAGGCGGCCGAAATTCTCTTCGATCATCTGCGCCAGGGTCGCCGCGGCGCCGGCATCCAGAGCGCGCAGGTCACACGGCACGATGACCGGTTTGGTGCTGGTGTGCTGGCAGATCCAGTCGAATTGGGTTTCGAGGCTGTTCGCAGTACGCCCGAGCAGTACGACGTCAGCGCCGTACAATGCACAGGTACGGGCGAGTGCCCGACCGATGCCGGCACCGGCGCCGGTGACGACAATAGTCTGCCCGGCGAGGCAATCCGCGTCGGGTTGGTAGCGCCATGCGCCGCGGGCGCGTTCCAGTTCGGGATACTGTTCGCTCATGAGGGTTTGCTGGCATGCACGATGTAGTTGGCGTCCAGATCGTCGCCGATGCTGCAATTGCGCGTGAACGGGTTGTAGCGGATGCCGCTGATGTCATGCAGTTCCAGGCCCGCAGCGCGGATCGCAGCGGCGAGTTCGGCGGGTTTGATGAACTTGGCATAGTCGTGGGTGCCGCGCGGTAGGATGTTCATGATAGGGGCTTCGTGGCGTGGCTGGCTGGCTGGCATGGCGTTGATGGATCCGTTCCTTGGCTGCTTCGTCGCACGGCAGTCCTTCACCATGTATTACTTCTTGCCGCAGTTGAAGCAGTTGCCTTGAAAACC
>JBCCHL010000192.1:0-7577 GCA_039028775.1 Pseudomonadota bacterium
CACCAGGTTGTAAATACCCGCGCGATAGGACATGGCGACCGCTTCTTCGGAACCGGCTTGCAACTCAGCGGATTCCGCCGCGATGGATTCGTCCAGGGAGGTCTGGGCCAGGGCCGCCAGTTCCTGCAAGCGCCGCTGTCGCTCGGCGGCAGCACGCTCGGCCTCGGCAAGCTCTTGGTCAGCCTTGCGCTTCGCCTCTTCGGCTGCGCGCGCCTTGCGCTCCTCGGCCTCGGTTGCTTTGCGTTCGCGCTCGCGTTTGGCGAGATTTGGATCCGGCTTGGGTTTGGCGGGTGGTGGCGCTTTGCGCACCACCGGCGCTGGCTTGGCCTTGGGCTCCAACATGATCAGATTAGCCACCACCATCTGCGGTTTGACAAAGTTCTGCACGCTCTTCTCCGGCTGAAAGCCGTTGTAGAGCGCCAGCACCGCACTCGCGTGCAGCGCGAGCGCGAGCAACAGGGGCAACGTGTAGTGGCGGAGCGCGTAAATCACGATGGTCAGCCGTCGGTTATCTGCTCAATTTATCGGTCGGTGGCTCAGTTTCGACCATGCCGGGTAAAAATTTATCCATAGCGGTTATAACGGTAGCTGAAGTAAAAAAGGGTTAACCACCACTCGATATCTGCGGCGGATCGGTGATCAGGCCAACGCTCGTGGCCCCCGACTTCTGCAGCACCGTCATCACACCGACCACCTCACCGTAGTCGAGACTGTGGTCCGCCTTGATGTACACCGGCACATCCGCACGGGCGCGCAGAATCTTGCCCGCTTGTTCCTGCAACGAGAAGATGGTCACGCGGGTACCTTCGTCATCTGCATCCTGCATGCCCAGATTCATGAAGATCGCGCCGTCCGAGCGCATCGACACCACCAGCGGATCGTCGCCGCTGTCCTCGATCGGTTCGGACGGCGCCTCCGGTAAGTCGACGGTCACGCCCTGGGTCAACAGCGGAGCGGTGGCCATGAAGATGACCAGCAGGACCAACATCACGTCGATGTAGGGCACGACGTTGATCTCGGACATGGGTTTACGACGCTGGGCCATAGGTACCTCCGCTAGCTGGCGACACTCGTGTGCGCCGCGCGATGCAGGATGGTGGTCAACTCATCGCTAAATGCTTCGTAGCGCTTCATCAATATCTCCACCCGCGCGCTGAAGCGGTTGTATCCGATCACCGCCGGTATAGCGGCAAACAGGCCCATGGCGGTAGCGACCAACGCCTCTGAAATACCCGGGGCGACGGAAGCCAGGGTGGCCTGGCTCATGTTTGCCAACGAGCGAAACGAATTCATGATCCCCCACACCGTACCGAACAAGCCGATGTACGGACTGGTCGAACCGACGGTGGCGAGGAATGGCAGATGGGTCTCAAGCCTCGCCTCCTCGCGGGTGACCGCCACGCGCATAGCACGCTGCACACCCTGCATGATCGCCTCGGCATCCGCACCCGCTTGATCCGACAAGCGGGTGAACTCGCGGAAACCAGCGACAAAGACACTTTCTATGCCGTTCAGCTGGTCGTCGCCTTCCAATTCGTTATAGAGCTGGCGCAGATCGATCCCCGACCAGAAGTGATCTTCAAAGACCTCCACCTCACTGGCGGTGCGGCGCAGGAAGAACCAGCGCTGGAAGATCATCATCCAGGACACCACCGACGCCAGCGCCAACAGGCCCATGACGATCTGCACCAACAGACTGGCATTGGAGATCAGTTCAAATATCGACAGTTCTTCAGCCACTTAACCAACCATTCAAGAAAAAACGATGCATACCGCGAAAGCGCGCATTATTTAACAAAGAGAGCAGACCTTGCCATAGACAAACTGTTACAAAGCATTGCCTTTTACATTCCACACCAGCGCTCGCTTTTCATCCAAGCGGCAAACGCTCAGGCCAACAGATCGGCCTGTTCATCGCCCCGTTTCGGTGCGTTGAGCCCGAGGTGCAGATACGACTTGGGCGTCGCGACCCGCCCGCGCGGCGTGCGCATGATGTAACCCTGCTGGATGAGGTAGGGCTCGATGACGTCTTCGATGGTGTCCTTTTCCTCGCTGACGGCAGCGGCCAACGATTCTAGCCCCACCGGCCCGCCGTCGAAGCGCTCGATGATGGCGCTCAGGATGCGCCGGTCCATCAGGTCGAAACCCTCTTTGTCGACCTTGAGCATATCCAGTGCCGCGTCCGCCACCGGTCGGGTCACCACCCCATCGGATTTGACCTCGGCGTAGTCACGCACGCGGCGCAACAGGCGGTTGGCGATCCGCGGCGTGCCACGACTGCGCCGTGCGACCTCAGCCGCGCCGTCGTCTTCGATCGACAGGCCGAGCTTGCGCGCCGAACCGACGACGATGCTGGCGAGTTCGGTGACGCTGTAGAATTCGAGCCGTTGCACAATGCCGAAGCGATCCCGCAGTGGGCTCGTCAACAACCCGGCACGTGTGGTCGCGCCGACCAGTGTGAAACGCGGCAGGTCGAGCTTCAGCGAGCGCGCCGCCGGGCCTTCACCGATCATGATGTCGAGCTGGAAGTCTTCCATCGCGGGGTAAAGCACCTCTTCGACCACCGGGCTCAGACGATGAATTTCGTCCACAAACAGCACATCGCCTTCGTCGAGGTTGGTCAGCAGCGCGGCCAGATCGCCCGGCTTCTCCAGCACCGGCCCTGAGGTCGACTTGATCGCAACCCCCATCTCTTTGGCGATGATGTTGGCAAGCGTGGTTTTGCCGAGGCCCGGTGGGCCGAAGATCAAGCTGTGATCCAAGGCTTCGCCGCGCCCTTTAGCGGCGGAGATGAAGATCTCCATCTGCTCTTTGACCGCTCCCTGACCGATGTAATCCGCCAGGCGCGCGGGCCGCAGAGCATGATCAAAGCGGGCTTCGCCCGCCTCGGGCGCGGCTGAGATAAGGCGGTCCGGTTCGATACTCAACTGACGTTTCCTGTATTGGCAAACATACGCAGAGCCCCGCGCACCAGGGCTTCGGCGGTGGGTTCCTCTTCCCCCTGCTCGGCGGCGATGGCGGCGACGGCTTTGCTGGCGTCGTGTGGTTTATAACCCAGCGCGATCAGGGCGTCTTCCGCTTCCTGGACCACGCTCACCGCAACGCTGCCCACGCTGACCACACTGAGTTCCGGGCCGGCGTGCTGCGTCAGTGTGTCGATCCGCGACTTCAGTTCCAGCATCAGACGCTCTGCGGTCTTCTTGCCGACCCCGGGAACCCGGGTGAGCGCGGCGACGTCGTTATTCGCCACGATGCGCGCCAGCGCCGAAAGATCGAGAGAGGAAATCAACGCCAGACCGAGCTTGGGACCTACGCCGTTGATGCGGATAAAGGCACGGAACAGATCACGCTCCGGACGCGAATGAAAACCGAACAGTAGCTGCGCATCTTCGCGCACGACCATATGGGTGTGCAGCGTCAGTGGCTCACCGCTTAAGGGGAGCGCGCCGATCACGTTGGCCGAAACCTCGACCTCGTACCCCACGCCCTGGACGTCCAGCACCAGCATGGTGTCATCGAGGGCCACCAGCGAGCCCTGCAATTGCGCTATCACCTGTTATACCCGTGGTTGATTGCCCGCAGTATTGACGTGGCAAAGCGCAATGGCAAGCGCATCCGCCGCGTCGGCCTGGGGGGTGCCCGAGAGATCGAGCAGCGTGCGCACCATGTGCTGTACCTGCTCCTTGTTGGCGCGTCCGGTGCCGACCACGGCCTGCTTCACGCTGCGCGCGGCATATTCGTGCACCGCGAGTTGGGCCTGCACGCCGGCGGCGATCGCCACCCCGCGCGCCTGCCCGAGTTTGAGCGCCGAGCTGGGGTTGCGCGCCATGAACACCTCTTCGATGGCCATCTCATGCGGAGTGAAGGTGGTGATGATCTCCGCCACACCACGATAGATCTCCCCCAGGCGCTCAGGCAGACCAGTGCCACGCACCAAGATGCAGCCGCTGGCGATATACTTGAGTTTGCGCCCCTGCTGCTCGATCACCCCATAGCCGGTGCGGCGCGAACCCGGGTCTATGCCTAGAATGCGCCAATGGGTGCGCGGCGACTGGGCGCTATTCGGCAAAGGCGTCGTCCGGGAACTCGGCGTTGCTGTATACCTCCTGCACGTCGTCCAGCTCTTCCAGCGCGTCAATGAGCTTCAACACGGTCTGGGCCGCATCGACTTCCAGCTCCGTGGTGGTGGAGGCGACCATGGTCACCTCGGAGTGATCGGGCTCAAGGCTCTGCTGTTTGAGCGCATCGACCACGTCCGACAAGCTTTCCCACGGGGTAGTCACCTCGATGGCGCCATCGTCTTCGCTGTCGATATCTTCGGCACCGGCTTCCAGCGCGACCTCCATAATTTGCTCTTCGTCCGCGCCGGGCGCGAAGTTGATCACACCTTGGCGATTGAACAGATAGGCCACCGAACCGTCGGTACCGAGTTTGCCGCCGTACTTCGAAAACGCATGCCGCACTTCAGCGACCGTCCGATTGCGATTGTCGGTCATCGCTTCCACCAGGATGGCGATGCCATTCGGGCCGTAACCTTCGTAGACCAATTCCTCGACGTCCGAACCTTCACCGCCGCCGGCGCCGCGCTGCACAGCGCGGTCGATGGTGTCTTTTGGCATGTTGGCACCGAGTGCCTTGTCGACCGCCGCGCGCAAACGCGGGTTGTCCGCCACATCTCCGCCACCCATACGTGCGGCGACGGTGATCTCGCGAATCAACTTGGTGTACAGCTTGCCGCGTTTCTTATCCTGCGCCGCCTTGCGGTGTTTGATGTTGGCCCATTTACTGTGTCCAGCCATGCTCCGCCTCTAAATCTCTACGCCTGAATTAGCGCGTTCAAGTTTGCCATGGATCGATGCTCGCGGGTCAGCCAGCGCTTTCTTTGGCGGGCGTGCGCAGGCGGATGTGCAGTTCCCGCAATTGATGCTCATCCACCTCGTTTGGCGCAGCCATCATCAGGCAAGCCGCACTCTGCGTCTTCGGAAACGCGATCACATCTCGGATCGCCTCGGTGTCCGCCATCAACATCACCAGGCGATCGAGGCCCAGCGCGATACCGCCATGCGGTGGGCAACCGTACTGCAACGCATCGAGCAGGAAGCCGAACTTGCCGCGCGCCTCCTGACCCATCTGCAACACTTCGAACACAGCTGCCTGCATCGCCTGATCGTGGATCCGCAGCGAACCGCCGCCCAACTCGTAGCCGTTGAGCACCACATCATAAGCCGCCGCCCGAGCACCCGCCGGGTCGGCGAGTAGTTCATCGGGCGTGCACGTCGGTTGGGTGAAGGGGTGATGTTCCGCCGCAAACGTGCCATCGCGACTTTCGGCAAACATCGGCCAGTCGACCACCCAGCAGGGTGCAAAGCCGTCGCTCACCAGGCCGAGGTCTTTACCCAGCTGGTTGCGCAGCGCGCCCATCGCGTCATTGACCACACTCTTGTGATCCGCGCCGAAGAACACCACGTCCCCGGTCTGTGCCCCCACCCGCTCGAGCACTTGTTGTGCGACCTCTTCCGGCAGGAATTTGAGGATGGGTGACTGCAGGCCGTCGGCACCCGCGGCCAGGTCGTTCACCTTGATGTAGGCGAGGCCTTTCGCGCCGTAGCGTCCGACAAACTCGGTGTAGTCATCGATAACCTTGCGGGAGAGTTCGCCGCCGCCGGGCGCGCGCAGCGCCACCACGCGGCCGCTGGCGTCGTTGGCCGGGCCGTTGAACACTTTGAACTCCACCGCCTGCATCAGATCTGCGATATCGACCAGACGCAGCGGGTTGCGCAGGTCCGGGCGGTCGCTGCCGTAGTCGCGCATGGCTTCGGCATGCGAGAGCACCGGGAAGTCACCGAGATCCACTTCCAGCAATTCGCTGAACAACGCCGTCAGCATACATTCGATCAGGCTCATCACCTGCTGCTGGTCGATAAAGGACGCCTCGATATCGATCTGGGTAAATTCCGGTTGGCGGTCTGCGCGCAAATCTTCGTCGCGATAACAACGCGCGATCTGGTAGTAACGGTCCATGCCGGACATCATCAAGAGCTGCTTATATACCTGCGGCGACTGCGGCAGCGCAAAAAACTGTCCCGCGTGGGTGCGGCTGGGCACCAGGTAATCGCGGGCCCCTTCCGGCGTGGCTCGCGACAGGGTCGGGGTTTCGATCTCCCAGTAGCCGTTCGCTTCCAGATAGTTGCGCACCACGCTCGAGATGCGCGCGCGCAGACGCATACGTGCCTGCATTTCCGGACGACGCAGATCGAGATAACGATACTTCAGGCGCACGTCTTCGCCCGCTTCTGAATATTCGTCCAGCTGAAAGGGTGGCGTGAGAGAGGCGTTGAGGATGGTGAGTTCTTTGCCCAATACTTCGATCTCGCCGGTGGCCATGTCGGGATTGACCGTGCCTTCTGGGCGCGGGCGGACTTTGCCCTGGGCCAACAGTACGTACTCATTGCGCACGCTGTCGGCGGTTGCGAAGCTCTCTTCGGTATCCGGGTCAAAAACCAACTGCACGATGCCGGTGCGGTCGCGGATATCCAGGAAGATCACACCACCGTGGTCGCGGCGCCGGTGCACCCAACCACATACCTGAACTTGTTCGCCCACAAGGGCTGCGTTGATCTCGCCACAGTAGTGACTACGCATTGGTCTTCGCCTCATCTCTTGAATTAAAACTGCTACTCAATCTTAGCTGTTTGCGCACGCCGGGTAAGCGCCGCTGGCAACTCTACAACATGGCTCTTGCACAAGCTTCGCGCTCTATCGGCGTATCGACCGTGTGAGCATGCGTACACTTCGCTTCGATCCGACCGCATCCGTTAGTCTGAAGATGCTCCGGAACTGGAAGAACTGGAAGAACTGGAATCCGAATCGGATGAACTCGAACTCCCCGACGAAGAATCGCCGCTATCGCTGCTGCCACTATCACCGCCAGACACGTTCTTTTTCTTGCCCGACTTAAAGTCCGTCTCGTACCAGCCACCACCTTTCAAACGAAAACCGGCAGCGGATATCTTCTTACGCAGCGCGTGCATGTTGCATTTCGGGCAGAGGGTCAGAGGTTCTTCACTGAGCTTGCGCATCGCCTCAAGCTCGTGCCCACAATTGTCACAACGATATTCGTAGATAGGCATTTTGCTGCGTAAATCCACACACGGGTAAATCAGGGCGCGCATGATCTTAAAAAAACCAATAAAAATACAGTGATTTTGCTACTTTTTGTTGATGATGCGGGTTTGATGAGCTATAAATCGCCGCAACAGACACCAGTGGTCTGTTTCAGCAATCTTTTATCAGCATAAGCACTTTGACAGCGCATAAGCCCACACAAGACAGCGGTTCAAAAGCTCGCTTGACCAATAGAAACATTGGTCAAGCGCACGGCCGACGTTCCGCGACGCTTGCGTGCATGCGTAAGCTTGTTACACCCCAAAGCCGGTTCGACCACGATTTTTTAGTAGAATCCAGGTTTTGGGCGTGTGGGCGAGACGTCGATGGCGAAAATGCAGCTATGCTATGAGCGTTGTTGAGATCGAGACGTTGCGAAACCCCACCGTGCGGTGCTCCCAAAATACGCCGCC
>JBCCHL010000193.1:0-7471 GCA_039028775.1 Pseudomonadota bacterium
CTGGCTTCTACATCAGCGCTCCTTCGGTCGCGACGATCCGGCGTTGGTGCGCAATATGTTTACCTTCGAGGCTCAGGAAGTGCAACCGCGCATCGCCGTCGACTGGTTCTTGAGCGCCCGGCAACAATTTCGGATGACTCTGCAATGGGCGGGTATCACCGCAGAAGAAAAAGAGCGCTTCTTGATACCTGTCAATGAAGGCGATTTGATCGACCTTACCCGGCAGCCCGGGGACGTGTTGCAAGATTTCACCGTATCGCGACTGACGGCCCAGCTGCGTTACCGCTGGGAGATCGGACCGTTGTCTGATTTGTTTGTGGTCTACACGCGAGGGAGCAATATCCCGGACATGACCCGTGACGAATTTGGGGATCTCTTCAGCGAAGCGATAGACTCGCCGATCATCGAGCTGTTTGTGGTCAAGTTGCGGTATCGATTCGGCAACTAGGAGCCTGTTGAAAAACTATTTAGGACTCAGTCAAACTCCCCGATTCTTGGGCAAGGCGGGTCGACTCACTCCTTCAATGCCTGTTCCCCGAAGCGATAACCCGGCCGCAGGCGCAGGTTCTCCGGGAAGCTTGTGGTGTCCGCCCAGGGCGGAAAATCCATCTTCGGCAGGCCATTCCCGCCGTCCGCCGCCGCCCGTTGCGCGACCTCATCCTGTAACACACAGGCGTCTGCGATCTCTGCATCCGTCGGCAGCGTAATACATTCGTCATCATGACCCGGGGCGGTGCGCGCGGGCTCCGGCAAGCCCAGGCGTTGGTATTGCTCCGGTGGGCACTCGTTGCGGGCCATTTCCAGCAACATCATGCGGATCATGCGCGCTTCGATCTGAGGATCGAAAAGCGGGGTGGTCTGTCCAGGATCGCTGTGCACATCGAACAACAGCGTGGTGGTCTTGCCGCGGCCCATCGGATTGTCTTTGGAAAGAAAAACCCCCGGCGTGCGGGTGGGAATCTGCATGATTTTACAGCCCTTGGTAAAGCTGAAGCCGTCCGACCGCTCCCAAACCTGTAGTTCCCGCGGGGCGAAGCGGGCGTTCATGTGCGTGGGCATCAGGGTGTAATCGTAGAGCGGCGTATTGTCTTCGGTCACGGGTGCACGCATGTAGACGTAGTGGCCATCGGTGACATTCACCTGGCCGCCCATCACGCCGAATAGACCGGCAGTGCGCGCGGCGGTGTCGTCGACGATCCGCGCCTCGAGGGCGTGTCCTTGCATATCGGTCGGCAGCGGAACATCGAAGTACTCGAGGATCGTGGGGGCCAGATCGATGGTCTGGGCCAGGGCCTCACGTCGTCCACGCGCGTTGGCATGTCTTGGGTCGTATGCCCAGAACGGGATGTGAGCCACCTCTTGAAAGAAAGGCGTGATGACCTTGGCCCACCAGTCGTGCTCTCCCATCAAGAAGCCATGGTCGGTGTTGACCAGCAGCATGGTGTCCGCCCATAGATTGTGCCTATCGAACGCGTCTAGTACACGACCGAGTTGTTGATCGCAGAAGGTCATCAGGGCTGCGTACATGCAGCGGATGTGTTCGACGGTCGCGTCGTCCTCCCGCACCTCTCGGTAGGGTGGCCAATCGAATTCGGGTCCTTCGTACTCGTGCGGATAAAGGTCTTTGAATTCCTGCTGCGCAAAGAAGGGTTCGTGCGGATCAAACGTCTCGATCTGCAGGTACCACCGGTCCGCATCCTTGTTGCGCTCAATGAAATCCAGACCCAGGCTGAAGGTACGGTGTTGGGGTTGCAACTCGGCCGTGTGCATGTGCTCGCGATTGATGTTGTCCTGCCGCTGCATCGGGGTGCGCTGGTTCTCCGACCAGCGCTCCGCCCCAAAGCTTGAGTCGCGCAGCTTGTCTACATCCGCGATCCATTTGTCCCCCTCCTGCCCGCGCACCAGATCAAAGGTGGTGTAGCGTTGATGGTAGGTAGCGCCGCCGTCCTCCCAATAGTGTTGATGATCGGTGACCTTATGGCTGTGTACGCCGTTGCCGTGCAAGAGGGCAGGCATGGAATCGTCGAACGGCTCCAACGGCCCCCAGGAACGATGTAGAAAGTTGTACCGTCCCGTGTGCATCTCCCGGCGCGCTGGCATGCAGGGCATTGAGCCGACGTAGAAGTTGTCGAACTGCACCGCACGTTCGGCCAAACGTGTGAAGTTGGGTGCCTGTACCCATTCGTTGCCGTAACTCGGCAAAAAGTGCCGACATAAGGTGTCGTACATGACGACCACACAGCGTTTTTTCATATTCCCCCTCCAGTTACCGAATGATCCTCGATCCTGCCCGCCTCGACAACGCTTTGTGGTGGTTTCCTGACCTTGCTGTTGGTGGTACGGGGGTTTGTCCAGCGACCGCTCATGGATGGTTGAGCGCTGAAGCGAAGTATCCAGGAAGATTCTGATGTCTCACATGTTTGTCATCCTGCTCTGCTCGCTGGTCTGCTAGGACAATAACCATAAGGTCTAGCACGTGGGAGTGGATCTGCCGCATGCGAAGCTCATGATCTAGGATGTGGTGCGCTGTTTTTGATGAATTCATCGCGCAGGGGGTGGTGCGCAGAGCTGCCGAGCAGCAAGCGCATAGCGGCAATGTCTGAACCCGCACCTGGCGAAATTTGCTTCTCCTAGGGCAGTTCTTCCTGGGTGGGGAACCTAACCCGCCGCAAACGGACCCGTGTTTCGTCCTCAAGTGCGAGCTGCAGCAAGTTATTGTGCAAACGTACACGAGCACCAATTTCATCCGCGACGAAGTAAACTCTGTGGCGTTCGTATAACAGCGCATCTGCATTCGACCAATCAGGCGAAGCGATTGATACGTCACGCAGGATGCGGTCCGGGCCAAAGTGGATGATTTCCCCATCTTCCAGATCCAGCCAGTTGTTGGCCTCAGCATGTACAACCTTCCACGTGCCCCAGACCCTACGCTGGTTACCCGACTTACCTTCGCCCGCGAGCCCGGCCCGCCTGGCGAGGCTTTGCACAAGAGCACCCGATGTACGTTTCTCGCGCGAGAACTTGCGCTGCAGATTGCGTGGCAGGGTGGTGAGCGCGTTGTGCAGCACGTGCTTAGCTTCCAGGGCGGCACGGTAGGCCGCGTTCTGGTCGTTGCTGACGTGGTGCGCGTAGCTGGCTTTTTCGCGCAGTTTGTACACGTCGATCAGCATTTGGGCGGCGCGCAACTGAGCGCTCGGGCGGCGGGTGATGCGGCTGATCCGGGTGTACGCCTCACCCTGAATCCCTGTTAGCGCCTCTCGATAGGTCATGTCGATATCCGCGAAGAAGACCTCGTCATGCGACGCAGGCAGGTGGCTTGGCGCGGCGGCGGGTGTGAGGGCTACGTAAATGCCGCCGCCACGGTTGCTGAGAAAGACCGTCGGCACCGCAAAAGTGACGCCGCCTTCATCGGCCGGGTGCAGCAGTTGGGCGGGGACCCCGTATATCCCTGCGATCCGCCAGCCGGGATTGGGTTGCACCGTGATCTGGATATCATAGGCCAGTTCCGCCAGCATGAAGTCCAACTCTGTTCCGAACACCCGCGCTACGGTCGACCTGTTGTCCAGAAAGAACAGGTTCCCGCCACGAACGCTGGCGATTGTGGTGGCCAGCGCCGCGTCGAAGTGGGTTGCGACCCCCAAAGTGGTCAGGCCTATACCTTCCAGGGATGCCGTGCGTGCCATGGTCATGAAGCTGTCGGCATCGGTTCTTCCGACGTTCGGGCGCTCGTCGGTGAACAGCAATACCCTACTGCGGCCCTGGTTTGTGGCCGCAAACTCGGCAGCGCTCTGGCGCGCGAGTTGGTAGCCCAGCTGGAGTCCCGCTTCCATATTGGTTGAGCCCTGACTCTCGATACGATCGATGGTCCGGCGGATGATCGGTAAATGTGCGGTCTGTAGGCTGGTGCTTGGCAGCATGGTTATCGCGCCGTCGCCGTAGACCACAATCGCCAGGCGATCGTCGGGACCTAAAGTATCGGCGAGGGTGTGCAGGGCATGGCGAACCATCGCCAGCGGTGCCCCGTCCATCGAGCCGGAGCGATCCACCACCGCGATAATATTTGCGGCCGGGCGTTGCCAGCGCGATGCATCGATGTTTGATGCAAAGCCGAGTCCCGCGAACAGCGTATGTTCTGAGCGCAGGGCTTCGGTCTGTAGACAGAAGAGTTGCCCGCAATACCCCTTGCCCGGCAGCGCGAGATCGTACTCGCTCAACAGGCCTTCCACAGTCATGTCTTCGGGATGCGGGATTTCACCGCGTGCGATTCGCGCGCGCGCAAAATTGACGTCCTGGCTGCCCCCGGCGGTGACCCGCACGGAACCGGTGACGACGATCTCTTCGAGCACTTCGCCTTGTACCTGGTCTTCATCCGGCAGGCTGCCGAACGCGTGTATGTTTGGATAACAAGTTAACAGGATGTAGAGCGTGTAGCGGCTAATCATGTTCATAGATCTTCCCCTTCGATGAACCTGAAACGCACGTTTACACCAACTTTTGCGGCTTGCCCAGGGTGAGATGTTGCTACTGCTTACATTGCACGGCGAGTACCCGGCGCCCAAAGCGGCCGCAATCGACGGCTGGTTATAAGGGCAAACAATGCGCCAGGTGCGGCTTGCAGCCCTGCGGGCTGGCGGTTTGCACAAACTGGCGGTTGGGTTAATCTCGCTGCCTGACATCCAAACAAAGGGGAGGTTGGATTATGGTACCGGATATCACGATTCTCTACGCCGGCTTGCTCGGCCTGCTCGCGATTGCGCTTGGTGCGGCCGCGGGGTCCTATCGCGGGAAGGCCGGGATCGACGCCGGCGATGGCGGCGACCCTGAGCTTCTGATCCGTATGCGGCGGCATGCAAATTTTGTCGAAAGCGCTCCGTTGGCGCTGATACTGCTCGGTCTGTTAGAACTGCAAGCAATTTCCTCCATCGCCATCCATGTGCTCGGAGGTATGTTGGTGGTGGGCAGGATTCTGCACGCCGCCACGTTTGCACAGGGGATTAAGAGTATTCCGCGCGGCATCGGCGCAGGCCTGACCACGCTTTCGACACTGGTCGCTGCGGTCTGGGGAATTGTTACCTTTTTCTAGCGCTTCCGCTTGTCGTCGCCTGGTTCAGACCCTTGGGACTCGCGGCCCAGCATGTGCTGGTGCCCGTCGCCACCCGCGGCTTGCAGGGCCTGCAGATAGCGCAAGGGGTCCTGGACGTCGCAACCACCCAGACCCAATGCTGAACGATGGTAGCCCAGGTCGGCCTGCAGCGCAGGCGGCATTGCGAGGATGCGCTCGCGCGGGATCGACAGGTACTGGTTAAACTGGGTGCGCAGCCAACCGCGGGTGTAGTTCAGGGTGAGAGTGCGGCGGGTTTGGGCGTCGGTCCGGTTGCCGCCGCCGCCGTGCCAGATAGCACCGTCCCAGAACAACACCGAGCCCGCTGGCATCTCACACTGCTGCACCTCATGATCCTGGGGCGCACGATCATCGCGCCACAGATGTGAACCGGGGGTGACATGGGTCGCGCCGTTCGCGGTGGTGAAGTCGTCCAGAGCGATCGCCACGGTGATCACCAGGGGCATGTGCGGACGCGGGAACAAGGCAAAGAAACCGTCGTCGCGATGCAGGCCCTGCGAGGCACAACCGGGGTCGGGGGACATGGCGACCGCCCCTGCGTTCATGATGAAATCGAAGCCGAGCAGGGCGGCGAGGGTCGCACGCAGCTGCGGCATGCAAACCACTTCGTCAGCGATGTCGCTTTTGGCGAGCATATTTTGCACATGTACGGTCTGGTTCCGGGTAGCCGGATCGCGCCGGTACAGCGCGCGCGTGGCGTCGAACAACGGCGCCATGCCGTCGCGCAAACGCGTCAGCGCGGCGGGTGACAGGAACCGCTCCACGATCGCGTAACCCTGTTCGTGTATCTGTTGCGCAACCCCGGTCGCTGCGTCGACGTCGATGTCAGCCATATCGGCCACGAACGCCTTGGCACCATAGGTCGGTGCCGCGGGGGTGAGCCCAACCGGAGGAATTCCGCTCGCCGCCAGCTCCAGTTCCATCAGGCGATGTTGGTACTCCTCGTGGCGCAGGCGTTGTAGAAAGGCCTCTTCCGCGTCCGCGGTGTGCGTCTTCAACTTTGTTTCAAGCGCCTCGATCTGGCGGCGTAGGCTTGCCTCGCTCTCCACTGCTTTCCTCCCCTTGCGCGCCAGGCATCTTAGCGTGTCCGAGCGCGAAAGGGGGGATGTTGTGTCTTTCCCGAATTTATTCCCGAAATTTCTCGGCGCGCCTGTGTACCTGCGCTGTGGTGGGTTTAAAATGCGCTCAATCGCTTGAGTAGGATGTTGGAGACATGGCCCTCGAACTGAACGACGTGGAGGCCCGGGTGCTGGGCTGTCTGTTGGAGAAGGCGGTGATCACCCCGGATCAATATCCGCTGACGTTGAACGCGCTGGTGAATGCGTGCAACCAGAAATCGTCGCGGGAACCGGTCATGCAACTCGACCAGGGCGAGGTGCTGGCGGCCGCGCGGAGTCTGCAGGACAAACACATGATCCGCAGCGATGAGAACTTCCGTTCGCAGATCGAAAAGTTCAGCCACCGTTTCTGCAACACGCCGTTCAGCGATTATCAGCTCGAGCCTGCCCAGTATTCGATTGTCACGGTCCTGCTGTTGCGGGGGCCTCGTACGCCGGGAGAATTGCGCGCCAACAGCGGGCGGCTGCATGACTTCGCCTCCAACGCGGCGGTGATGGCAGCTTTGACCACCCTGACCGACGGGGAGCAGGTGATTGTCGAAGAGCTGCCCCTTACGCCGGGAAGGCGTGACAGCGAGTACATGCATCTGTTCGCCGCGCCGGCACGACTGCAGGAGGTGCGTGACAGTCGCGGCGCAGGTATACCGTCTCCGCGTCCACAGCCGTCCACACCCAGTCCAGCTCCCGCATCCGAACCCGCCGAGCTAGCCGATATGCAGGCGCAGATCGACGCGCTGAAGCGCGAGGTTGCGGCGTTGAGCGCCAGGCTGAACAATCTGGAAAGCGAATCCCAAGGATGACGACCTTGGTGGTGGGTGTATGCGGGGCCTCGTCGTCGGGCAAGACCTGGTTGGCGGCTGAACTGAGTGCCGGGTTTGCGGGCCGCAGCGAAGTGATCAGCCAGGATGGCTACTATCGGGACAATGCGGCGGTGCAGTTGCTCGACTATCGCCATGACAATCCCGAGGCGATCGACTTTGACGCCCTGGTGGCAGACGTCGAAGCGCTGTTGTGTAACGGTCATGAGGACGTGCCGGTGTACGACTACACCGTCCACGCGGTTGCGGGTACTCGGCGCCTTGCCGCGCCGGAATTGCTGATCATCGAAGGGCATCTGCTGTTCGCGTCCGCGGCTTTGCGGGCGTTGTGTGGCTACACCGTCTGGGTATCGGCGAAGGCTGATCTGCGCCTCGAGCGCCGCCTTCGACGCGATATTGAAGAGCGCGGGCGC
>JBCCHL010000194.1:0-7451 GCA_039028775.1 Pseudomonadota bacterium
AATGATGTTGCCGATCTCACGCGGCGCGAGGCTGACGTTTCGTTACGCGTGGCGTATGACGTGAGCGACGACCTGGTCGGAAGAAAGCTTGTGCAGATGTCCCAGGCCGCGTACTGCTCCCGAAGTTACGCCGATCGGCTAGTGGACAACCAAGGTGAAGGATTGCACTTCATCGGCTGGCATGAACCCGAGGGCGCGCTATCCGCGCCATGGCTGCAAGAGAGCTTCTACCCTAAGGCGACGCTACGCCATCGTGTATCCGAATTGGTGCCGCTCGTCACGCTCGCCGCCGCCGGCATGGGCATGGCTTACTTGTCGTGCAATCTTGGCGATCGGCACCCGCAACTTGTGCGCGCTCCGTTCCAAAAACCCTTGGCTTACCGCAGCCTCTGGCTGCTTCTACATCGGGATCTTCGCAGCACGGCCAGAATTCGAATCTTTGTGGACTTTCTGGCGGATCGCATCCGGGACCGGCACAACGAATTCTGGGTAGCTGGAACGCTTCCGCATACGCGTTGATTCGAACACGTCCCAGTGCCTCGGTATGGGTCTTGTTTAGCGCAGCCCAGGCCCTATACTCGCGCGCTCCAACCACAGTCGGGTCCTGAGAGTAGAGAGATGGCCGAACTACACCTGCACAATACCGCCAGCGGCAAAAAAGAGCCGTTTACACCCTTCGATCCAGAACGGGTGACGGTGTACGTGTGTGGCCCGACAGTCTACAACTACGTGCACATCGGTAATGGCCGTCCCGCGGTGGTCTTCGACGTACTGGTGCGCCTGCTGCGGCTGATATACCCGAAAGTCGTCTACGCCCGCAACGTGACCGATATAGATGACAAGATCAACACCGCGGCACATGAGAGCGGTGAACCCATCCAGGCGCTGGCGGACCGCTACACCGAAGCCTACGAGAACGACATGCTCACCCTCGGGGTCGCAGCGCCGGATGTGAAGCCGCGTGCCACCCATCACATCGAGGGCATCATCAGCATGATCGAGGCGCTGGTCGCCAGTGGCCATGCCTATGCGAACGAAGGTCATGTGCTCTTCCATGTACCCGCAGATGCGGACTACGGCAGCCTCTCGCGCCGTTCGCTGGAAGACATGCTGGATGGCGCACGAGTTGAGGTGGCACCCTACAAGCGCGACCCCAAAGACTTCGTGTTGTGGAAGCCCTCGGACGAAACCCAACCGGGTTGGGCGAGCCCCTGGGGGAACGGACGACCCGGTTGGCATATCGAGTGCTCGGCCATGATCAAGCAGCATCTGGGTGAGACCATCGACATCCACGGCGGTGGTTCGGATCTGACGTTCCCCCATCACGAGAACGAAGCGGCCCAATCCCGGTGCGCCAATCAGAACCCCGAATATGTGCGCTACTGGCTGCACAACGGCATGCTGACCCTCGGTGCGGAGAAAATGTCCAAGTCGATCGGCAACGTGCGCACTATTCGCGACCTGGCCCAGACCCATTCCGGCGAAGTGCTACGCTACGCCCTGCTGTCCGGGCAGTACCGGCAGCAACTCGCCTGGTCGGAGGATCTCCTCACCCAAGCCAAGGCCAGTCTCGATACCCTCTATCAGGCGTTGCGGGACAATCCGGGCGACACACCCGGAGAGTTTAGGCTGGGCGACATTCCTGCGGATGTGTTGAGCGCCTTGTGCGATGACTTGAACACACCCCGGGCGTTGGCCGCCATGCACGAACTGGCCGCCAGGCTGCAGCGTGACGAGGACACTGAGGACAAGAACACGGCGCGCGCGGCACTCCTGGCGGGCGCTGAGGTATTGGGCTTGCTGTATCAGGATCCGGAGGCGTACTTCACCAGCGGCGGGGACGACGCCATCAGCGCTGCGGCCATCGATGCCCTCATCGCCGAGCGCAACGAGGCGCGCAAAGCCAAAGACTACGCGCGCGGCGATGAGATTCGCTATGAACTGCTCGCCGCCGGAGTTGAGCTGGAGGATACCCGGGAAGGCACGCGCTGGCGTCGCATCTAGAGTCGCATGTATCCCGTCGCCCTGATCGGATCGGACATCAGCGCGCGCATCGCGGCAGCGGCGCTGCGCCTGGCGGGCTTTGAGCACATCACCCACAGTCGAGGTGTCTCTACAGTCGGGAACAATCCCGGCGGGTCTGTACCCGCCTTGACCTTGAGCGCCAACATCAGCCGTGTGCTGGCCGCGACGGGGCAGCTGGATGAGGTCGTGGCGGCCGCCAACCTGCCAAACCGGGAACAGGTACGGCTGGCGCGCTCGGCCTACCTGATCAGCGAGTTGCCCTTGGGTCAGTTCACCACCGACCGCTACCGTGCGCCTTTACTCAATATCGAGGCGCACACCTTGCGCGCCCTACTCGGCGACGATCCCGACAACGACGAATCGCTTACGCAACTCGAGCGCGAGCATAACCTGGTGATACAGGCGGAGCCCGCACTTCCCTGGTGTCCGGAGGGCTACCACATCTTGTGGCACCGGGGTGAACCCGCCAGCGCCAATGCCAACATCACCTGGCTGGGAAAAGGCTGTGTCGCGTGGCAGTACACCACCCCGACCCATCAGCACACCGTGTTCTGCCTGCCCCAGACACAAACCCTCGACCCGACGCACTGGCATCCAAGCCTCGCGCAGGCCGTGCAAGGGGCCCAGGCGCTGCCCGGGGTGCATGAGGCGGACGTTCGCGAACACTTCTACGAAGGTAACGTCGCCTACATCGGCGCCGCATGCTATCCGGGTTCGTGGTTTTATCGGGAGATGTTCGCTTCGGGTGCGGAAGACGCTTGGGTGCTGTCACGCATGTTGGAGAACTACGAAGACGACATTGCGGACGGGTTGCGCGAGTATGAGCGTTACCGCCGCCCCCGACTGCGCAAGGTCGTTCGCTTCTCCCACATGCGCGCGGCATCGTACCTGCAAAAACAAAGCTATCAACGACTGTTGCGCAACGTGAATCTCGCGTTCAGCAGCCGCTTTATGCCAGAGATCGCCATGCAACGCATCGACTGGTTGTACAACTACGATTGCATCAGAGGATTTAGATGAGCCTGACGCACCCAGAACTCACCCGCGAATTCGCCGAGCACGCCTGGCAGGATACGGTGATACCGACCCTCAAGGAATACATACCCATTCCGAACAAGTCGCCCGCCTTCGATCCTGACTGGCTGGCCAACGGCTATATGCACCAGGCGGTGAAGCTGCTATCGAGGTGGGTCGAGACCCGCAGCGTCAAAGGCCTGACCCAGCGCATCGTCGAATTGGAAGGCCGCACGCCGCTGCTGTGGTGTGAGATCGAAGCCAGCGAGCCCAGCATAAGCGCCGAGACGGTATTGCTGTATGGCCACTACGATAAACAACCCGAGTTTTCCGGCTGGGAAGAAGGTCTGGGGCCTTGGCTTGCGGTCGAGCGCGACGGCAAGCTCTATGGGCGCGGTGGCGCCGACGACGGATACTCGATCTTCTCCAGTTTGTTGGCGATCGAGATCCTGCAGCAACAAGGTATCCCACACCCTCGCTGCGTGGTGTTGATCGAGGGTTGTGAAGAAAGTGGCAGCTTCGACCTCCCCTTCTATGTCGACGCGCTCAAAGAGGAGATTGGTAATCCGAAGCTGGTCATCTGCCTCGACTCGGAGTGCGGCAACTATGATCAGCTGTGGACCACTACATCGTTACGCGGCATGTTACCCGGCGTGCTGAGCGTGGAGATATTGACCGAAGGCCAACACAGCGGCGTGGCAGGCGGCATCGTGCCCTCAACCTTTCGAATTCTACGCAACGTGCTGGAACGTGTGGAAGACGCCGACACCGGTCGCCTCCACGACGTCCTGCAGGTAGACATCCCCGAACAAGTGGCCCGTGCGGCGGCGGGGGTGGCTCAGACCCTGGGGGCGGAGATCACCGAACGTTTCCCTTGGATCGAGGGGGCACATGCCGGCAACGACGACTGGGCCGATCTGGTGTTGGAGAACACCTGGCGACCAAGCCTCGCCACCGTAGGATTGGGCGGTGCGCCCTCGATCGCGGATGCCGGCAACACCCTGCGCCCGGAGACCGCCACCAAGCTGGTATTCCGCCTGCCCCCGACGCTGGACGCGCAAACCGCGGCTACGGCCATCAAACAGCTCCTGGAAGAATCGCCGCCCTACGGCGCTCGGGTGACGTTCGAATTGGAACACCCGCAAACCGGCTGGTGCGCCCCTGAATCTGCACTGTGGCTGCAAGCCGCGACGCAAACGGCATCGAGCACGTACTTTGGGCGGGCGGCATTGTCTATGGGCGTGGGCGGCACAATCCCGTTCATGAAAATGTTAGGCGATGCCTATCCCGAAACGCAGTTCTTCGTCACCGGCGTCCTCGGACCCAAATCCAACGCGCACGGGCCGAACGAATTTCTGCATATCGAGACCGGTATTCGCCTCACCTGCTGCACGGCAGAAATTCTGGCTGCATCGGTCCATCACCCCACATGATGCCCAACACTTATTGCAGAAGTCGACTCTGAGAAGAGAAACTCTTGCGCAGAAAGTCCATCTGATCGCCCAGGATACGCCCAGAGTTGATCAGTGCCAGATATTCGGCGAAGTTTGGCACGTAGGGTAGCGCCAGCAGTTCCATGCTGCATTGCTCCAACAGTCGACTGCCCTTGAAATGGTTACAGCGCTTGCAGGCTGCCACCACGTTGTCCCACTGATCACGACCACCTTTGGAAACCGGCACCACGTGGTCGCGGGTGAGGTCGCCATCTTGGAACGACTTGCCGCAGTACAGGCAAACGTTGCGATCGCGGCCGAAGAGCGCACGGTTGGTCAGCGGCGGAGTGAGATCTTCTTTCGACACCACTCGTCCATCACAGGCAATGATGCTGTGAATGTCCACACAACTCGATGACCCGTCCACGCGCGAGTGACCGCCGCGAATCCGCAGCACGGGATCGCCGATGGTCCACACCACGATCTCCCGCGCATACAGGCATACCGCATCCTGCCAGGATACCCAATCCACCGGAGCGCCTGCCACGTTGAGCCGCAGTATCCGCGGAATGCGCTCAAACTCTGCCAATGTCGCGATCATCGTTCTCCCACCTGCATCCAAGCATTACTCACCAACTACTATCGATACCACCCCGCCGCCCTGCGGGGCGCAAGTTCGAGCCAACCGCCCGAACCCGCAAAGATCGGTCCGATAATGAACAACTTGTGACCAACCAACGCACAAGCGTGTTGTTGGACACAGATCGGGGCTCGATCAAGTTGCAGCGAGATTACACCAGCAGCACCCAAAAGTAAGCCCTGGCGGCTGCGCGCAGGAGAGTGAACGGGCTGACGCATGGGATCATTCGAGGCTACACAGAGTGCTTTACAGGCCGCCGGGTAAGCGGCAAAGTGCGCCCCCATGAGAATACTTCCGATCGCTGCGATCCTTGCGGCAAGCGCCCTCTGTGGCTGCGGCACCACCGCCCAAACCCCAACCCCACGCGCAGACGAAACCGCCAAGCGCGGTCCCTACTTCTGCCAGACCGGAGAAGATCCACAGGGCTGGGAATGCGTGGCCAGCGAGACCATCGCGATCACCCGCAAACCACCCCAGCCGGAACAGCGACAGACACGCCAATCGCAACCCGAAGTGCCTGCACCAAACCCTGCGCGCGGGAGCGACCTGGCAACATCGCCAGCACGACCACCGAGCCCTACCACGCAAACCACGCAAACCGTTCGGACACCAGCACCCGCCTTGCGGGATCGTGCGCCACAAACGCGTCAACAGGTGCCCGAATATGTGGCACTGTCGTACACACCCGACAAGCCGGTCTCGATCCTCGAACTGCCGCCTGAATTCTACGCAGTTCAACTGCTGGCCTTGTCCGGCAAAGACAAGTTGGAGGAATTTGCGGTTCACAACAACATCAACGGCATGTCGGCCGCGCGCGTGGCATCGAATGGGAACTTGATGTTTGCACTCTTGTTAGGAATTTACGAAACGAGGGAGCGGGCCGAAAAGGCGATCACCCACTTGCCAGCCCCGTTCGATCAACATCGACCCTGGATACGCTCGGTGGGCAGCTTGCAAGAAGCCATGATCGCCGGGGACAACCTCGCCGGCACCAGCGAGATCGAGTGAGTGCCTAGCGCACCGGTGCAGGTATGTTGTTCTTCCGGTATTGCTGATACACGCCATCCGCGCTGAATATCAATAAACCTATCCAGATGCACACGAAGGCAATCCAGCGTTCGAGCGATATGTGCTCGTTGTAGAGAAATAAAGCCAGCAGCAGCGAGATGATCGGCGCAATGTACTGAAAAAAGCTGAGCAGGGTCAACGGCAAACGCCGAGCGGCCGCTGCGAAGCACAACAGGGGTACGATGGTGACGAGGCCACCGAGCGCCAGCAGGGACGCCTCCATCCATGAACGATCCGGGGCGCCTCCTGTCACGACGAGAAACGCAAGATACGCCAGCGCAAAAGGCAGCATGACGCTCGTCTCCACCAAAAGACCCGGCATGGCGGCGGCACCGGTCTTCTTCTTCAATAGTCCGTAACAACCAAACGAAAACGCCAACGCCAGCCCGTATACCGGCACCTCGCCCTGACCGAACAGCTCATACAAGACCCCCGCCCCCGCCACGGCACCCGCCAGCCACTGCAAGCCACGCAGCCGTTCGCGCAGCACGAGGCCGCCGAAGAACAAACTGATCAGCGGACACATGAAGTAACCCAGGGATGTCTCGGCAACCCGGCCGAGGGAGATGGCAACGATGAACGACAGCCAGTTGATGCTCAGTAACAACGAGGCGATTGCGAGGATGCAGACATCGCGGCGTTCGAGCGCTTTGAGCGACGCCCAGTTGCCTGCAATCCCGATCGCTACAAGGATGACCGGTATCGCCCAGATGATCCTTTGCGCGAGAATTTCAGTCGGGGTAGCGAAGCCGACCAATACAAAATAGATAGGCGACAACCCCCAAAGCACATAGGCACCTGTGGCACTCGCTATGCCTGTATTGCGCGTATCCAATTGTCAGGCGCTTGACTTAGAAATTATCTTTGCGCTTGCGGGTTTCCGCGAAAACCGCCACCGGTTCGCTGCCGACCATTCCGAGCGTCTCTTGCAGCGTGGCGCTGTCCGGGCGCACGAAAGGATTGGTAGCCCGCTCCTGACCGATCGTCGTGGGCACCGTCGGAGTGGACTTCTCGGTTCGCGAGGCTGCTGCCATTGGCATTATTGGTGGCGCAGATGGGCCTACTGCAATCTATGTTGCCGGCACGTTGGCACCGCACTTGCTCGGTGCAATTGCCGTTGCCGCCTATTCCTATATGGCTTTGGTGCCGCTGATACAACCGCCAATCATGAAAGCCCTTACGACGGAGTCGGAGCGCAAAATTGAAATGGTGCAATTGCGCGAAGTATCAAAAACCGAACGTATTGTCTTCCCACAGGTGTTGCTGCTGCT
>JBCCHL010000195.1:0-7381 GCA_039028775.1 Pseudomonadota bacterium
AGCGCGTCGGAACAAAACCTCAGCACGGGCGGAATCGGCAGCCGCAAAGAGACCCGGTAAAACACCAAACGCGCGGCGGACCTCATCTGCTGTTATCGAATCCAATCAAATCCCCCGGCACCACAGAATTTGATATACGTCACATCAAGAGATTCATGGTGAGCGATTTGACGTAACTACACCAGCAGTAGATTTTTATCGTTAGAACACAAAATTGTCAATCGTCTATCAGGCGAGTCATCCAACCGCATGCCCCGCCCCGCGCAATGTGGACAAATAATCTGCGTAATCTGATCGTGCCCACTGAAATATCGACGTCGATTTTGCGCACAGCATTGCGCCATGGCTGTGGTGGTGCCAACGTCGGATAAAACGCTACACTGCTTTGTGATCTAGGGAGGGAGAGAATCAAGTGTTTCCCGGCACATATCAGCTTTATGGCTCCAAACGCTCCTACTTCACGCAGAAGCTGGAGAATATATTGCGCTATCAAGCTCTGCCTTACGTTCTGATCGAAAAGATGCCCCATGACGGCTCAGACATAGAACGTCGTACCGGCAGCGGTGCCATCCCCGCACTGGTGACACCCGAAGACTGGCCCTTGGCCGACTCCACACCGATCGCGCGGATGTTGAACGAACGCTACCCGCACAAGCCGATTATCCCGGCCAGCCCTGTGCAACGCATCGGTGTGCTGTTGCTCGAAGACTGGCTGGATGAGTGGTTCATGCGTGTGGCGATGTACACGCGCTGGAATTTCCCGGAGTCGGTCGATGCCCTGATCGGCAGTGGCGTATCCATGCGAGTGCTGGGCAAAGCATGGCACGAAGTGACCGCCGAGGAACATCAGCGCATCCGGCCAGAGGTGGACGCTGGCCTGGAACGCATCGCAACCTTCCGCGAACGCATGACCACCGAGGTGGCTGAGGCATACGGCACCACGCTTGAGCAGGGAGCTGACATTCCGATCTGGTGGGGCGAGTTTCTCGATGATATGGCCGCCCACCTGCAGCACCACCCTTTCCTACTCGGTGAGCGTCCCTGCGTGGCTGACTTTGTTATCTCAGGCGGTTATGCAGCGCACTTCGGCAATGACACGTGGCCACGCAGTTTCACCCTGGAACGACAACCGCGGATTCTGGACTACGTGGATGCATGCTGGACCGCCCGCGCGGATGAACAGCAGTGGCTGGCCGACGATCGACTACCTACAACTTGGGGCCCCTTCTGGACGGCTATGCAGGAAGGCTATTTACCGTACCTGCTCGCCAATCGCGCGGCGCTTGGCGCCGGCGAGAAGATGGTCGAGATGGACTTCGGCTTTGGCAGTGTGGCGACCCCTGTGCGGGTCTATCAGGAGCTGAGCCGCACGGACATCGGCGACGAGATCTACCGCTTAAGCCCACACGATTGGGAGCGTGTGCGTGCCGCCATTCCGGACGGCGTGCTGGACGCGTATCTCGCCCCACCCCTCGAGCGCATTCCGGGACTCGCGGGCAACAAAGATACTTTCCCACAACCGGAAGGGATCGGGCAGCTCGACGCGTAGCTAGCCGCCGTCTTGTGCGGTGATCTGCGCCTGGGTGGGTAACTCGTCCGCGCCGAGCAGACCGACGATACACTCGGCGATGGCCTGCGGACGTATGAAAAAACTATCCTCGGCGGTGGGGAAGGCGCGGCGCATATTGGGCTCATCGATCGCCCCGGCGATCGACAGGACGCAGAAGCGCACATCGACAGCGCACAACACGGCATCTAGGGTTTCGACGAGAACGCGTTGCGCGGCCCGCGCCGGGGCGAGGCCGAGGAAGCGTGGCTCGCTACCATAGGCCGCGGGCGAGCTACTGATCACGATACGCGCAGGTTTGGCGATCTGGGCGCGAGCCGGGAACAGCGTTTGCACCAGCGCCAGCACAGCCACCACGTTGACCGGAAAGCTCGCCGCAAATCGCTTCAATTCGATCTCGTGGTAGTCACCCCAGCCGCCGCCTTCAGTGTTCACCAGTATATGATCCGGCACACCAAACCGCGCCACGATCAGCTCCAAAGCTGCCTGCCACTCATTCGTTACCCCAACATCACATGCGAAAGCATAGGCATCCGGCAGCTCCGCAGCGAGGGCATCGATCACACCAACAGACCGCGCCACCATCAAGATCCGATGGGTGGATGCCATGCGCCGGCACACGGCCGCTCCCGTGGCAGCACCAACCCCGACAACCAGCAGGACCGGCTTTGATGTGTGCATTCCCGTCGCGGCCATCAGACACTCATCGCTGCTGCGTGGCGGGGCGTCGCTCAAACCCCGGCCCCGGTGTGACCTCGATCCGACCCGGCAGCACCTGCGCACCGCTCTCGGTGTAGATTTCCATCTTGCGAATCGCTTCGCCGCTATCGGCATCTGCAAACATCAAACGCTCACCCTTGGGATGGGGGCGATACTCGTCACCCCAATGGATCAACGCCATGATCACAGTGCGCAGAGCACGTCCCGCTTCGGTCAGCACATATTCGGTATGGGCAGTCTCCGCGGCAGGCCGCTTCTCCAGAATGCCCTGTTCCACCAAGTGATTGAGCCGGGCCGAAAGGATATTGCGAGCGATGCCCAGCGCCTCGCGATACTGGCCAAACCGAGTCTTGCCGTAGAACGCTTCGCGCAGAATCAGCAACGCCCAGCGCTCACCGATCGCGTCCAGCGCCTGCGCCATAGAGCAATTCATGCTTTTGTAGGAGGTGTATTTCATCCCGCGATTCTACCTCAGGTTTCATGATGAGACCGCATTGTCGGTAACCGATTGTCAGTTCAGGACAATTCTATCTAAGGTTTTAGTTGCAATATGCAACTTAATAGTTTTAATATGAAACCTCCATCAAATCTAAGGAATCCGGGCATGATTCAGTGCACTTGTATCGTTCAGCAGGACCAAGCCGCTGATCGCAACCGCCACACCATGCACAATGCGTTGCAGCAATTTGTGAATGACGCCTTCAAAAGCCGGGCGCAGATCACCTGGATTCCAGTCACCGCGGGCGATGGCTTTACCGCCGCCAAACCTTCAACCGCTTCAATCGTCTCCATGACAGCGCCGACCCCTTTGAGCCCTTCGCGTCGGAAATCGTTGCTGCGACGGCTGGCAGCGCTATGGCGCACGTCCAGCGGTTGTGGGATCAACGAAATCGTGGCGGTGATAACCGATCCAACTTAGCCGAGGAAACTTCATGCCCCTTTATATCTGCAATACGCGGGCAGGCGCGCTGGATGGCGCTGCAAAGACCCGTGTCGCCCAAGCCATCACCGACATCCACTGCCAGGTCACCGGCGCTCTTGCCAGCTTTGTGCACGCCATATTCTTCGAAGCGTCATCCCGCTGGCCACTGGAAGACAAAACGCTGTCCGTACAGGGCACAATTCGCCGCGGGCGATCCGAGCAACAAAGAGAGCTGATCGCGACATCCATCCAGCAAGCCCTGGTCAGCTGCGCCGGGGTGGAGCTCGAGCACACGGAGGTGGAAATACGCGAAACGCCAGCCAGCTGGGTGTTGGAAGGGGGCGAGATCATGCCCGAGCCCGGCGCAGAAGACGCATGGCTGGCAGCTCAGGCAGCCAGACGTCGACCGTACGTATGAATACGCTTGCTGAACACCGCCTACCCAACCATGCCGCCTTAACCGTTGCCGCACGACTTTTGTTTACCGCCTTGTTTTTTCTCTCCGGAGTTACCCACTTCACCAACATTCCTTATTACGTGGGCCTCTTGCCAGAAGAATTCCCGCTACCGGTGTTCTGGACTTTGTTATCCGGCGCGGTCGAGCTCGCCGGCGCAGCCATGATCGCGAGTAACTGGCGGCCTCGACTGGGGGCTTGGCTGCTCATCATTTTCCTGGTTCCCGTTACGATCGTAGTGCACGGTTACCAGATGCTCCACGCTGAGGGAGAAGCGATGCGCGCCATTCAACAGGCGTCGTTTATAAAGGGTTTCAGCTTGATCGGTGCCGCTTTGTTGATCACTCAACTCGGTACTACGCACAGTAGCACGGATCAACGGTACTGATGCCACCTCGGTCGGCTAGCGCTGGCGTCATGGCGGGAAATGGTACGCCGGTCGGCTCGGCTAAGCTCGGCTGGCCAGGCCGTGCAGCATGAACGCCGCTATCCGCGGCCCGGGCTGATAACCACTGTCCATCCGCTCGATCTGAAAACCGCCAGCTCGAAGCAGTTCGTCAGCGCGTCTGGTTAGATGACAACCGCCACCAATACGCTTCCACAATGGTTCCCAGCGCCGCTGCCAGCGCGCGATCCGCGGATCATCGGACTTGCCGTGTTCGACAAAGATCAGCTGGCCCTGGGATTTGAGCAGCCGGTGCATTTCCGACACCGCGGCCTCCGCGTTGGGGATGCTGCACAAGGTCCAGGTGCATACTACCGTGTCAAAAGACTCGCTGGGCGCTGGGATCGCCTCGCCGGATACGCCGATCACCTCCACGGGCATGCTGACCGCCCCGGCCCGGGCGCTGGCCTTAGCGGTCAGCTCCTCGGCGGGGTCCACACCGGTGACCGAAGCCACGGCTTCGCCATAGTGGGCCAGGTTCAAACCGCTGCCGATGCCAATCTCCAGTACTTTGCCCCGGGCCTGAGAGACGTATTGCGCACGCAAGCGCGTCATCGGCGGTTGACTGCAGGCCTTGTCGATCAACCTGGGCAGGATGTAACGATCATAGAAACCGGCCATCCCCTACCCCGCCTCCTCGAGCCGGTCCGATTCAATGTCCGCCGTGCCTTGGTCGTCACCGGTAAACAGCACCCGAGCGCGCCACAACGCAATCATCGGCAGGCAGAAAACAGCCCCCATGACCAAGCCGCGCAGCAGACCGCGGTCGTCCTGGAAGAGGTTCCACACCACCATCGCAACTACGACCTGCGCGGCATAGACCGCTGCCCAAGGCCACATCCACCGCTTCATCCGCCAGAACCCGTACGCACCCGCACCGTAGATCAGCCAGTGCAACGGCGCGGTAGCCTTGGCCCACCAGCCGGTCAGCGTAAAGCCAAACCAGATCTCCTCGTCATCGGCCATCGGCTTGTAGAAGATGTCGAAGGGCATGTAGATGAAGGTCATGTACACACAAAAATAGAAGATGAGGTTCATCCACCATGGGCGACGTCGCCAATCTTCGCGCCAACTGTCGATCATGCTCAAACTACTCCTAAGTCTGACCGCTACAACAACCTACTCTGATGCGGGGAGATCCTCCAACCCTGAGTCGATCTGGCACCAGGCCGGGGCGGTGACCAGGCGATGGTTGTGGGTGGGTACAAAGTGGGTACGATCGTCCAACGCCATACCATTGACGCTGGCGAGCCCAATCTCCAGTTCCGCCCACAAGCGCGATCCACAGGTGGCGCAGAAGCGCCGCGTATTGCGACGGCCTTGGTCGGACAGCACGGTATAGTCCTGCGTGCCGCCACTGGTCAATTCGATCTGATCCAGCGGCACGATGTACGCCGCATAGGACGCCGCGCCACTGATTTGCTGACAGTCGGTACAGAAACACAGAATCTGCATCATGGGTTCGGTCGTGACCGCAAACCGCACCGCCCCACAATGGCAACCCCCTTCGATCTTTTGTTGCATGACTTGTCCCCGTGCCGATGCTCAGGATCATCCTACGTCTGCCGCAGTGTCACAACAACCAACCGTGGCGTCGAGCACACCCGGCCTGTCCATCGTCATAAGATGACGGGGGCATCCGTTGGGCGCCGGACAGCAACGGACTCGCCGCGCTTCTATCCAGCAAGGGAGACAACCCGGTCGAGCGCACCGCCGGAATGTCACCCATCGCAACCCGCAGCGCCGTCAGGCCAGGAGAAGATGTGCGGGAAAGTGCACGAGGACAGCCGCACCAGGACGCGACCGGACAGACAGCTGACAACAGGGCGGGGGGCGCAGCGTCGCCGGGTCCACGTAGCCGCGGCTGGTTAAAGGTCTCCTTCAGCGCGCCGCGCCGCGCTCTATCAGACCTTCAAGCTCCGCGTCGGTATAGCCGATCTCGGCCAACACTTCGCGGGTATGCTGTCCGGCATCGGGCGCCGGACCGCGCACCTCGATGTCCGCATCGCGGATGTGAAACGGCGCGGAGACCACTTCGATCGCACCGGCTCGTTCGTGAACCACAAAAGAGAACGCACCGCGTTCGCGCAAGGCCGGGTCTTCCGCAACCTCGGGCAGTTCGGCCACCGGCTCCCAGATCAGACCCGCACCATCGAGTTTCTCTCGCCAGTAGTCGAGGGTTTTTGACGCAAACATCTGCATCACCTCGGGCATGATCTCGTGATTATGTTCCATCAGACCAAGAACGGTGGCAAAGCGCTCGTCGGTGATCCACTCTGGATGGCCCGCCAACTCACAGAACTTCGGCCAAAAAGCCACCGGCATCGGCATCACCAACAGTATCCAGCGCCCATCGCGGGTCTTGTAACAATTCCAGATCGGATTCGGCGGTAGTTCGCGACTGGTTTTTTCCGGCTGTGTACGCTCAAACAAGGCTGTACAAACATCACTCGCCAACGCCCAGATACCCGTTCGCTGCAACGTGACTTCCACATACTGGCCCTCACCGGTCTTATCCCGCACCCGCAAGGCGGCCAGAATGGCGGTGAGCATGTTGAGCGCGGTAGTGCGATCGCCATAGCCACCCCGCGAAATCAGCGGACCGTCCGCGCGGTCCCCAAAAACCGACATCGCGCCGCTGCGGGCCCAGAACGCGGTTTGGTCAAACGCCTGCCGGTGACTGTCCGGGCCCACCGTGCCATACCCGGAGAGCACCGCGTAGATCGATGCGGGCGCGACCTCGCGTATACCCGCCTCGTTCAACCCGTAACGATCGAGCCGCTCCTGAGTCAGGTTGCTCAGAAAGATATCCACGCCGCTGGCGAGTTTTTTCAGCGCTGCCACACCATCCTCATCCTCGAGGTTCAGCCGGATGCCGCGTTTGCCTCGGTTATCGAACTGATAACAGGGATGCACCGAGTCTTCGCCTAACAAGGCATCGTACATACGCCGATAGGTGTCCCCGGCCGGGGGCTCTACCTTGATGACTTCGGCTCCCATGTCCGCCATCAATGCCGCACAACTCGGTGCGGCCAGCCAGCTCGCTACCTCTAAAACCCGTATCCCTGCCAACGGTGCCGTCACGTCTCTCTCCTGCGTCGCTTCGGGAGTGTTTATACCATTGTCGCGCACGGAATAAACAACCCGGACGGGTGGGTCGTGACGTCGTGGGCGGATCGCAATGCCGCTATGCGCAGTTTTGCGCAGGTCGAGCCAGGTCAGGTCAGGTCAGGTCAGGTCAGGTCAGGTCAGGTCAGGTCAGGTCAGGTCAG
>JBCCHL010000196.1:0-7331 GCA_039028775.1 Pseudomonadota bacterium
GAATCAGATCGACATACCCGAAGCCGGCCTGATGCAGGTGCGTCTAGTCGCGGAGGGGGCGAACGGCCCGGTCACCCCCCAGGGTGAGTCGGTGTTGGCGGACAAAGGCGTTGAACTGATCCCCGACATCCTGGCCAACGCCGGCGGGGTGGTGGTGTCCTACTTCGAGTGGATACAGAACAAGTCATTCTCGTACTGGGAAGCGGAAGAGATCGAAAGTCGTCTGCGCCGCAAGCTGACCTCCACCTATGAGTCCGTCCTTGCTATCGCCGAGGCGAGCGAGGTGGACATGCGCACGGCTTGCTATTGTAAGGCGCTCAAACATCTGGAAACGGTCTACACCCAGCGCGGCTTGTCCACGCGCTGAGCGACGGCGGGCTCAGGCCTGCCCGCTCACACGGGCGCTTTCCATCAGGCGTAGCGCTGCGTCCCAATGCTTGTCGAAGTAATGGATTTGCGTGGCGACGTAGATCATCACGTATAGCTGTTCGTTGTTCACAAACGCGAGCGCCCGTCCCTGGCGGCGCGGGGCCTCCGCTCCGGTCAGGGTCAGGTCGAACATCACCGCGCGCTGTTCGCCTAGGCGATGTGGGCGCAGGCCGCCACTCTCTACCAAAATATTGGTGCCCATCAGCTTGGCCAGCGACGCTTCGGTCAGCTCGACGATCTCGTTGGGCAGCATGTTGTTCTTGTACTCGGGATAGACCAGCGCTTTATTGTTGCTCTTGAACAGTGTGCCGCCGTTGGAGATGCCGGGCAGCACCAGCAGTTGATCGAGCAGCGTGCCATCTCGTGTCCACAGCTCGCTACCCTTATGCAGATGCCCCGTCATCACGTCGGGCGCTTTGTTCCACATGCCATCGGTCGCGTTGACGTTGAGGTTGCCCATGACCACCGGTCCAGCGCTTACCGCCGCAAACTGGGTGGACACACAGCCGGACAGCGCACCGAGCAAGGCCGCGACCACCAATATGCGTTTGTTCATTGTTATCCCTTTTGTCACCAACCTTCTCCCAGGTAGAACTCGATCATCTCGCGATCGGACGCGTCGGGTACACGCGCGAGAAATTCGCGGAAGTAGCCTTTGGCCAACTCTTGATCGCCGTGCTTGTATTCCAGATAGCCCAACTCCCGAAACGCTCTGGGATTGGGTTCGGAAGCCTCGATAGCTTCCTTGTATTGTGCGATCGCCCTCTTGTGGTCACCCGCGCCGCCGCGGATGCGCCAGGTTTCGCCGCGGTAAAAGGCGACGTCGGTCGCTCGGATTCCCATTCTCGCGTGACGATCCAGCAGCGTATTCAGGCGCCCGTGGTCGCGTTGCTGAAGTTGTTCGTCCATCAGCAGTTCGTAGCTCGCCTGCAATACCGGCAGCAGCGGAGCCGCTGTTGCCGTGCGCCTGGCCTCCTCGTTTGCGAGCTGCGCATTGCCGGTGATCTCGCTGGCGATTTGCGTGAGCTTGGCTGCGCGCGTGTCCGAACGCGGATGGCTCGAGAGGAACAATGGCCCCTTGGGGAATTTTACCGAGGCGTTTTCTTCTTCTTCGTCGAGCAAGGTCCAGAGATTGGCGGCCGCTTGCGGGTGATACCCCGCGTCGTTCATGAAATACGCACCCAGGGCGTCGGCGTCACTTTCCTGCGAACGGGTAAAACCCATCACGCTCGACAGCGCCAGAATCTCGGGCAAGCCACCGGCGTTGACACCACCCAGCGCCAGTCCCATCGAGACGATCATGCCGATGGTGCCACCGCGTTTGGCGGCGCGCAGGCGTTTGATGGAGTGGGTCTGCGTATAGTGTGCCAGCTCATGGCCCAACACCGCGGCGATCTCATCTGCGGAGGTTGCACGCACCAGCAAGCCGGTATGCACCAGCATGATGCCATTCGGAGCCATCGACGCGTTGAACATGGGGTTGCGGATGACATAGACGCGCACGTCCTTGCAGTACTCTCCGGCGATGCGACACGTGAGTGCGCTGACATAATCGTCCAGCACCCCATCGCGCACGACCAGGGGCGAGCGCTGCAGGTCGATCTCGGCCTCGTTCATCTCCATCCACAGACCGCGTTCATCTTTCTTAGCGTCGGAGCCAGGCTGATAGCCGGGTTGGATGATCGGTTGGATGGGCAACCCAAAGTCGGCCTGTGTAGCCGCCGTGGCGGTACACGACACGCAGATCAGTAGCAGCAAGGCAGAGCGCATAACAGCGGTCTCAGGCCGGGTCGGCCAACTCGGCGAACAGCTGCTTGACGATGGAGTCCGCGCCTTCTTCGGAGCGCAGATTGCCGCTGCTGGCCGGTACGTTGTTAAACCACACCACATCACCGGTCTTCAAATCGACCAGCGATGCGAACCCGCCCTGATGGCCGGTGTAGATCGCCACGTTGAAGATGGCCGCAAACACCGCCATACCCACGCGCCCCCCGCTGGCCTGAAAGTCACGGTAGAAAACAAACAATGCATAGTCGCCATCGGGCGCTAGCGCATTGACCCCGTCGCCCAGCGACCAATCGAAACGATGCTGCTCGGTCTCGCTGTTGAGCTTGGTGGGCAGCTTGGTCAGCCCGAAGTGATTGACGATGATCGTGTTGCCCACGGCGGAATGTAGCTTGTCGTATTCGATCGCCTGTTCGCTCATCTCGTTCTGATCGGCGAAGCTGACGTTCAAGTTGCTGCGTTGGATGTAGTCGCCAAAGGCATCATCGAAGCTGGCACGCGCCGTGTCGGTCCAGTCCGGAGCCGGCTCGCTGATGCCACTGGCGGTGACTCGGTAATACTTGATGTCCGGTGGCATGACCACCACGCGCGCACCCGGCGGCACGGCGGTGAAGCCTTGGGTGGCAACATTGGTGACCGTGCACCCTGAGATGGTAAAAACGATGATGATAGCGGTGGCGAGTTTCTTCACAGACCCTTCCCTGCTGTACTTGAAGCTAATGACCCATAGTAACGGGTGCGCGTGATGAAGCAAGCTACCGCGGGCTCAAGGGTAGGGCGATCGGGCAGCCCACATTAGCCTAGACCGAGTGGATGGAGAACAGCCCCAGTTGATTGGCTTTGTAAACCGCGGCGGCGCGGGAGCTGACGCTCAATTTTGCGTAGATTTGTTTAACATGATAGCGCACGGTATTGGTAGATATGCCGGTCTCGCTGGCGGTCTCCTCGTAGGTCAGACCCTGTGCCAGCGCGATCAACACACTGGTTTCGCGCGCGGATAAGCGCGCCGTTTTCCTGTCGCGTGACATATACGCCACGTCCAGCAAGTATCCCGCTGCCCGCGGGTGGATTGGCGCCGCCCCGTCCTGCAAATGTGCGATCGCCTCTACCACCAGCGGCCACGGCGTATTGTCCGGCAGGAAACCTCTTGCCCCCGCTTGCAACGCCTGCAACACATCGCCCTTGTCCCTCGGTGCAGACAGTACCAAGACATCGGACTGGGTGTGTGCCCGTTGTATCAATTCGAAGGTTGGTTGCCCCACCAACTCGAGAGAAACGATCAGCAGGTCGAATTCCAGACTATCGATCGTCGCTTGTGCTGCTTCGATATTCGCGGCCGTAGCGACACATTGCAGATCGGGAGTGCGCTCGATGTCCTGTTGCAGGCGCGTCGGGTGAGCCACGCAAAGGACAATATCGGTCGGCTGAGCGTTCATCGGATCGAGAATAATGCCCTCCGGGTGAAGAGACCCTACCCCCGGATGGCCAAACGTGCACTCCCATTGATAGAGCGGGGGCAGGGTAAGGGGAATCAATGCCTCGCGGTACCCCCAACTTTCGTGGGTCGCACACGCTGCCCGTGCCGCAGCACGAGACCCGCCAGTCCTAGTAGGATCAAACTGAGGTTTGCGGGGCTGGGCACTACGGCGGCCCGATCCTCGACATCCAGACGCAAGGACACACCACCTGCGTTGGTTCCCAGGAAGCCGAGATTCGACGCAGTGGAAACGCCGCCCAGCGCCCACAAGCCTCCGAAATTGAATACCTGATCGAGCGCGCTCACCGCGGCGTTGTTCAGGTTGATGCTGATGCTGGGCGGTGCGATGAGGTTGTTGCCCAGGTTGACGCTGGCGTAGGCCGTGCCATCGCCCAGATCGCTGTACTGGCCATTACCGGCCGTCAGATCGCTGACGCTGCCTTCGAGGCTCCACAACGTAAACGTCCCGCTCGGCGCACCGGCGCCTGGCGCGAGTTCCAAGGTTGCGCTGTTCACCACCGTGTTGGGGATGCCGCTGCCAAAGTCGAAGACGAAGAAATTGCGAAAGCTCTGCTGGAAGAAGCTGGCGTAACCCGCGGTGTAGCCGGTCTGGTTCGGGGTGTGCCCGCCGGTGGTATAGGTGCCGCTGTCCACGGCGTTAAACGTCATGGGGACAGCCAGGCTGGATGTTGCGGCGGCGATCAGAATCGTACCGGCGACAAGTCTTGCGAGTTTCATATGCTTTCCTTTTACTGCTCACTACAAATGGAGCCCGCACGGTAGCCAAGATCGCGTCCGCGGAAACCACATGTCTATGTGGTTGGCGGCTACTTTTTGTAAGTAAAACGCATGCAAATGTGGGCGGTTATGTTGACGCCGTTCACAACTCTGTGTCTATCCCCCTAACCTTTGGGGTGCCTCGTACACCGTCCGCTTACTTCTAATACGCGCGTCGATCAAACACGCAAAGGAGTAGCGACACAATGAAACGACTGATCCCAATCGGTTGCGCCCTCGCCATCGCGGGAGGCTGTTCGGATGACAGCCGACGCAACTATGCCCCACAATTTGAACAGGCGAGCCTGGCGGTGACGGTGTCTGAGAACGACCGTGCCGTCAGCGGTGGCCTCACCGCCACCGACCGTAATGGGGCCACCCCCACCTACACGTTGACCGGTAGCGATGCCGCCGCCTTCACGTTTAGCGGGGGTGACCTGCAATTTGCCAGTGCTCCGGACTTCGAAGCACCGTCAGATGCTGACGGCGACAATGTCTACGCGGTGGAGGTTGTGGCAGCCGATCCACAGGGCCTTACGGGAACGATGGCGGTGAGCGTCACGGTTCAAAATGTGAATGAGATGCCCGTAGCCGAAGTGCCGAGCACTTCTTATGACATCGATGAGAATACGGCCGCCACGCTCACTGCGATCAGCGCGTTCGACCCGGACGGTGATGCGTTGACGTTCTCTTTATCCGGCCCCGATGCTGCGCACTTTTCTGTGACTACAGATGGGGTGGTCGCGCCGACCGCAGCGCTGGATTTTGAGGCCCCGCTAGATGCGGACGGCGACAACAGCTATGCCTTCACGGTGGACGTTTCAGACAGTGAGCTGGACACATCGGTTGACTTGATGGTGCGGGTCGCAGATCTCGACGGCATCGCAACCGCCGGTCTTGCCGCCACCTCCCAACCACGCATGTTCGATGTGAACTGGCGCCTGAACGACGCCACGCCTCCCGGCGATCGGGTAGAGGTCATGCTCGATTTGAATGGCGATGGCAACTTCGTATTGGCCATGACCGCCGCATTGAGCGATACGACCGCGCGAGTAGAACTACCGCTGATCGACCAAGCGCCTACGCTCACCACCGACGTGCGCGTGGAAGTGGTCGATGCTCAAGGCGATCCGCTTCTGAGCTCCAACCCGATGTCCTTGGCCACAACGGCCACCGCCGTCGACCTCATCGGTTACCTGAAGCCGCAATTCAGTGCAGAAGACCTGTCCTTTGGCCAAGCCACCGCCATCAGCGGTGATGGTTTGACGGTGGTTATCGGTGCCGGGGGTGACGCCAGCGATCCCGCCGTCGGCGAGCAGGACGGCTCCCTACCGGACTCAGGCGCGGTACATGTATATAACAAAGGTGTGAACGGTTGGCAGCGTACCGCGTTCCTGAAGGGCCAGGAAGCCGGTGAAGAAGATGAGTTCGGCTATGCTGTGGCCATCAATGAAGACGGTACCCAGATTGTGGTCGGTGCACCGCAGGACGATGGACCCAGCGGCAATACGCCGGAGCAGGGTGCAGTTCATGTGTTCACCCTCGATCAAGGCGCGTGGAGCCAGACTGCATTCATATTCCCGTCGGTTAGTGGCGGCACACAAGGCTTCGGTCGTGCGGTGGCCATCAGTCCCGATGGTCAGACCATTGCCGTGGGCGCTCCATTCGAGAACCAAAGTGCCGGTGCGGTCTATACCTTCGAAAGCAACGGGGGCTGGCTTCGACACCCGCGACTGCAAGCCCCGACAGCAGCTGCCAGCGCCCGCTTCGGCGACGCGGTGTCCCTCGATGCCACAGGCAGCCGGCTGCTCGTTGGCGCGCGGGAATTCAATGTGGTGCAATCCGCCGGTGCCGAGTCTCAGGGTGCTGTTTTTGCCTACGACCGCCGGGTCACGACTTTAGAACGTGTGCTTGCAAGCCCTGGCCCGGTTGCGTTTCGTGGCTTACCTCCCCCAGCCGAGTGGACGTTGGTCAACCGCATCGATGCTCCGAATGTGGAGGATCGCGATTACTTCGGTGAGCACCTTGCGCTGAGCGCAGATGGCACTACCGCAGTAATCGGTGCACTCGGCGAAGACAGCGCCGCCGGTGCGGGACCCCTAACAACCGACAATTCTTTGCCTTCGGTTGGCGGCGCCTATATCGCTCGCTTTGATACCGGCCTGGAATTGTGGACGATCACGGATCTGCTCAAACCGATCGACGCTCAAGGTGATGACTACTGGGGTGTTAGCGTCGCGATCAGTGCCAGCGGTGACCGTGTCGCCATCGGTGGGCTCGGTGAAAGCAGTGAAGCTGTGGGTAAAATTTGCTTTCTGTCCAGTTGATCGATTTCTACTAAACTTGCTCAAGCTGTCCACTTTTCCTTTTAGGAGATTTCATCGGAGAAATAAGAGATTCAGAGAGGAGAGAGTTCAGTCAGACTTCATATCTGGTAGTATATGATGGCAACAAGATGGCACTCACTCGCGAGAATGACAAGGCTGTCTACTTCTACGAGCTCACATGATGAGCCCTTTATGTACTCCACCTGAACTAGTGGTGAATGTGGCGCTACCTGTCCCAGTTTCAGGAATGAACATGGGGACATAACTCAACCTCTGATTCTTCCTTTAGCAGTGCCGTAACTTTGACTAAACTACTTCCTTTCATATAACACTTTTATTATCATCACCCAAGTGTCAATATTACAATTATGACTACTAGTATCGTCTGCAATATTTACTTTTTAGTTTTTCGTTTGCATATCTACCTGAAAATCGCGCAAACACGTGAGCTAGTATTCACAGGAGCAGACTAGTATTGCGATCTAGTTGGCTGAGTAATCTCAGAAGTACACAAATGCTGAGAGAAGCTTACAAAC
>JBCCHL010000197.1:0-7324 GCA_039028775.1 Pseudomonadota bacterium
CCGCCGAACGCTTCCGCACACACCTTTGTCAGTGCCGCAGTCAGCGTCGTCTTACCGTGGTCTACGTGACCAATCGTGCCCACATTTACGTGCGGTTTGGTCCGCTCAAATTTTTCTTTAGCCATTGTTCTCTAGGTTCCGAAGATTGATTGAGTTTAATTGAGGATGGGAATCTAACGATTCTTTATACGCTCGGCGATGGCATCGGGGACTTCGGCGTAGTCGCTGAATTCCATCGTATAGGTCGCCCGTCCCTGAGTGGAGGAACGCAGATCTGTGGAGTAGCCGAACATCTCCGATAAGGGAACATCCGCCCGCACCACTTTGCCCGCCGGATTCTCGTCCATGCCGGAAATCAGGCCCCGGCGGCGGTTGAGGTCACCGACCACGTCGCCCATGTAGTCTTCTGGGGTCACGACCTCGACCGACATGACCGGTTCGAGCAACACCGGATCGGCCTCTAACGCACCTTCGCGCAGCGCCATGGAGCCAGCGATCTTAAAGGCCATCTCCGACGAATCTACATCGTGAAACGAGCCATCGTAGAGCGTAGCTTTCACGCCGATCAGCGGATACCCAGCGACCACGCCATTCTGCATCTGCTCTTGGATACCCTTGTTAACCGCCGGTATGTACTCTTTGGGGATCACCCCGCCGCTGATTTCATCGACAAATTCATAGGCGAAAGCGCCCTCTTCGTCCTGGTGCGGCTCCAGCTTCACATATACATGCCCGTACTGGCCCCGACCGCCGGTCTGACGCACAAATTTGGTTTCCTGATTGACCACCCCGCGGATGGTCTCGCGGTACGCAACCTGGGGTTTGCCGATGTTGGCCTCGACCGAAAACTCGCGCTTCATGCGATCGACGATGATGTCCAGGTGCAGCTCACCCATCCCGGAGATGATGGTCTGGCCGGTTTCCTCGTCGGTCTCCACCCGGAAAGAGGGATCCTCCTGCGCGAGCTTGCCCAGCGCGACGCCCATCTTTTCCTGGTCGGCCACCGAGCGCGGTTCGACCGCAACCGATATCACCGGCTCGGGAAACTCCATGCGCTCGAGGGTGATCTGTTTGTCCTGTGCACACAGCGTGTCGCCAGTGGTCACATCTTTGAGACCGATCGCCGCCGCGATATCGCCGGCTCGGACTTCTTTGATCTCATTGCGATCGTTCGAGTGCATCTGCACCATCCGGCCGATGCGCTCCTTTCTGGACTTGACCGGATTGAACACCTGATCGCCGGTACTCAGCACACCGGAATACACGCGGAAAAACGTCAACGTCCCCACAAACGGATCGGTGGCGATCTTGAAGGCGAGCGCCGCAAACGGTGCGTCATCGTCGGCTTCCCGACTGGCGACGGAATCGTCTTTGAGGCTGCCTTCGATGGCCTTCACTTCCGTCGGGGCGGGCAGATATTCGATCACTGCATCAAGCATCGCCTGCACGCCTTTGTTCTTGAAAGCAGAACCACACAAGGCCGGGACAATCTCGTTTGTCAACGTACGCGCGCGCAAACCCGCGCGAATGTCTTCAGCGGATAGCTCGCCGTCTTCGAGGTACTTCTCCATGACCTCTTCGTTGGCTTCTGCAGCGGACTCGACCATCTTCTCGCGCCACTCTTCCGCCAGCGCGGTCATGTCCGCCGGAATGTCCTGCTCGTCGTAGGTCAGGCCCTGATCATCCTCATGCCAATAGATGGCCTTCATCTTGATCAGATCGACGATGCCCGCAAAATTCTCTTCCGCGCCAATCGCGAGTTGGATCGGTACCGGCGTGGCACCCAGACGTTCTTCGATCTGCTCGACCACGCGCAGAAAATCTGCGCCCTGCCGATCCATCTTGTTCACGAACACGATGCGCGGGACTTCGTACTTGTTGGCCTGACGCCACACCGTCTCGGATTGCGGTTCCACCCCCGCAGTGCCACAAAACACCACACAAGCGCCATCCAGCACCCGCAGGCTGCGCTCCACCTCGATGGTGAAGTCCACGTGCCCGGGGGTATCGATGATGTTGACGCGATGTTCATCGAATTGCTGGTTCATGCCGCGCCAGAAACAGGTGGTGGCCGCAGAGGTGATCGTGATGCCCCGCTCCTGCTCCTGCTCCATCCAGTCCATGGTGGCCGCGCCGTCATGCACCTCACCGATCTTGTGGGACAGGCCGGTGTAGAACAAAACCCTTTCGGTGGTGGTGGTTTTACCCGCGTCCACATGAGCCACAATGCCGATATTGCGGTAACGCGTGATGGGAGTTGTACGAGCCATGGCCAATTCTTTCCTGCTAGAAAAAGTGTCGAAGCTGATCCGCTTTTTCGCACCTAACATGTGGGCGCGTAGTCTACCCAGACTCCGTTAGGACACAACCGTTGTCTGCTGCACATGGCAAGTCGGCATCGCCATGCGCACAATGCTGCATACCTTGGGAGAAGCTGATCCGAAAAGGTGGCCGGGGTCACAGGCAGTGACCCCAGCGCGATGAACGGAGGTTCTAGTAGCGGTAGTGGGCGAACGCCTTGTTAGCGTCGGCCATACGGTGGGTGTCCTCTTTCTTCTTCACCGCCGAGCCACGACCTTCTTTGGCATCGAGCAGTTCACCAGCCAGGCGTGCGGCCATGGACTTTTCGCTGCGATTGCGCGCACTGTCTACCAGCCAACGCATGGCCAGCGCCGAGCGACGCGACGGACGCACTTCGACCGGTACCTGGTAGGTCGCACCACCCACACGGCGGGACTTCACCTCAACCAGCGGCGCGATGGCATCCAATGCGTTTTCAAAGATCTCCACCGGATCGCCACCGTCTTTTTCCTGGATACGATCGAACGCACCATAAACGATGCGCTCGGCCACAGCTTTTTTACCGCTGACCATCACATGGTTGATGAACTTGGCGACCGTCTGGTTGTGGAATTTGGGATCGGGCAGAATTTCGCGTTTCGCGACGACACGACGTCTGGGCATCTTGTTCTCCTTGCTTCAGGTCGCTCCCCATGCCGGGGACCTTACTGAGAAATTTTAAAACTAACTGTCTGAATCTCTCGCTAGTGCGTCCTAGGTACACACCAACTGGGTGATGGACGTTTTGCCCGAAGGGCAAAACTCCGAAAATAATCGCCTCAAAGGCGATTATTTAGGACGCTTAGCACCATACTTGGAACGCCCCTGGCGACGATCGGCCACGCCGGATGTATCCAAGGTACCGCGCACGGTGTGATAGCGCACACCGGGCAGGTCTTTCACACGACCACCACGGATCAGGACCACAGAGTGTTCCTGCAGATTGTGGCCTTCACCCCCGATATAGGAAGTCACCTCGTAGCCATTGGTCAGGCGCACGCGGCAGACTTTGCGCAGCGCTGAGTTCGGCTTCTTCGGCGTGGTGGTATACACCCTTGTGCACACGCCGCGACGCTGGGGACACCCCTGCAGAGCCGGTACGATGTTCTTCGCAACCTTGCGCTTGCGCGGCTTGCGAACGAGCTGGCTGATAGTGGCCATATCTGATTCTTTACCTCTTGTTTCGAGTCTTGCTGCGCGTAAGAAGGTCATGACCGACCCCGCACAAGACTCCCTTTTTGCCCCGACCCGTAATCGGGGCGCTGAATTATAGGGACATGGAGGAGATTTACAAGCGCTGGCCACCCATGCGACCAGCGCTCAAGTCCCCTATTCCTCTTCGCCGCTGCTGTCCTGCGCGGACAGCGCTTCGGACAGTGCCGCTTCGACCTCGTCCGCCGACGGACCCATCTCGGCGAGCAGCTCTTCTTCGCGACGCTGCTTACGCTCTTTGTGATAGGTGAGACCCGTACCCGCGGGGATCAGGCGACCAACCACCACGTTTTCTTTCAGACCACGCAGCCAGTCCTGCTTGCCGGTAACCGCCGCTTCGGTCAGCACCCGCGTCGTCTCCTGGAAGGAGGCGGCGGAGATGAACGATTCGGTAGCCAGCGACGCCTTGGTGATGCCGAGGAGAATGCGCTGGAACTGCGCCACTTCACGGCCCTCTTCGGACAGCGCGTCGTTGATGGCCTTGATCTGGTTGTATTCCAGCTGTTCGCCACGGATCAGCTCGGATTCGCCGGACTTGGTCACCTCAACCTTGCGCAGCATCTGCCGCACGATGGTTTCGATGTGCTTGTCGTTGATGGTCACACCCTGCAGGCGATAGACCTCCTGGATCTCGTTGACGATATAGGCGGCCAATTCCGGCACACCTTTCAGGCGCAGGATATCGTGGGCCGAGAGCGGGCCATCACAGACCGTCTCACCACGCTCCACCTGCTCGCCTTCGAACACGCCGATGTTGCGCCACTTCGGGATCAGGGTTTCGACCGGATCGCCATCGGCCGGGGTGATCACCAGACGGCGCTTGCCCTTGGTCTCTTTACCGAAGCTGACCGTACCGGTGGCCTCTGCGAGGATCGCCGGCTCTTTCGGCTTGCGCGCCTCGAACAGGTCGGCCACACGCGGCAGACCACCCGTGATGTCACGGGTCTTAGAGCCTTCCTGAGGAATCCGCGCGATGATGTCACCGACTCCAATCGCGGCGTTGTCTTCCAGATTCAGGATCGCATCGGACGGCAGGTAGTAGTTGGCCGGGACATCGGTCCCCGGCAGGCTCACCTGGTTACCCTTCCCGTCGAGCAACCGCACCGCAGGCCGCAGGTCCTTGGCCGCACTCGGGCGATCTTTCGGATCCAGCACCGTGATGTTGGTCAGACCGGTCAACTCGTCGGTCTGGCGATTGACGGAGAGGCCTTCTTCCATCTCGGCAAACTGCACCTGACCGCCCACCTCGGCGACAATCGGGTGGGTGTGGGGATCCCACTGGGCGATGACCTGGCCGGCTTCGACCGCATCACCGTCCGCCACTGAGATGACCGCACCGTAGGGCAGCTTGTACCGCTCGCGTTCGCGACCGTGATCGTCAGCCACCGCAATTTCACCGGAGCGGGACACCGCGACCAGTTCGCCGGATTCGCGGGTGACCGTCTTCAGGTTGTGCAGGCGCACCGTGCCGCCATGTTTCACCTGAATGTTGTCGATGGCCGTAGCGCGCGATGCCGCACCGCCGATGTGGAAGGTGCGCATGGTGAGCTGGGTACCCGGCTCACCGATGGACTGGGCCGCGATCACGCCCACACTCTCACCAACGTTGACCTCGTGACCACGTGCCAGGTCGCGACCGTAGCACTTGGCACAGACGCCGTAGGCGATGTCACAGGTGATCGGGCTACGAACCCACATCTCGTCGACGCCGAGCTCTTCGAACTGATCTACCAAGGCCTCATCGATCATGGTGCCGGCGGGAATGACAACGGTTTTGCCATCGGCTTCCAGCACGTCGCGCGCTACGACACGGCCGAGGACGCGCGCCCCAAGGGGCTCAACCACATCGCCGCCTTCGATAATCGCGGTGAGGTGCAAGCCCTCCTCGGTACCACAATCCACGTCGGTGATGACCACGTCCTGAGCGACGTCGACCAGACGCCGCGTCAGGTAACCCGAGTTAGCGGTCTTGAGCGCCGTATCCGCGAGGCCCTTGCGAGCACCGTGGGTCGAGATGAAGTACTCGTTCACGGTCAGGCCTTCGCGGAAGTTCGCGGTGATGGCGTTCTCGATGATGCTGCCGTCCGGCCGCGTCATCAGACCACGCATGCCCGCCAACTGCCGGATCTGCGCGGGAGAACCCCGGGCTCCGGAGTCTGCGTAGATGTAGACTGAATTGAAGGAATCCTGTTGTTCTTCCTCACCCTCTCGATTGATGACAGTCTCTTTCGAGATGCCTTCCATCATGGAGCGGGCGACCAGATCATTGGCGCGGGACCAGATGTCTACTACCTTGTTGTACTTCTCACCTTGGGTGACCAGACCGGAGGCGTACTGGGATTCGATCTCTGCCACTTCGTCTTCGGCATCGCCGATGATAGACGCCTTGGCATCGGGGATAACAAAGTCCTCAACACCGATGGATGCACCCGAGCCGGTGGAGAAGGCAAACCCGGTATACATCAGCTGGTCAGCGAAGATGACCGTATCCTTCAGACCACAGCGACGGTAACAGTCGTTGATCAAAGCGGAGATGGAGCGCTTGTCCATCGCCTTGTTCACCATGGTAAAAGGCAGCGCCTTGGGTACGATGTTGTACAACAGCGCACGCCCGACGGTCGTCTCGTACACCTTGCGGGTGACGTTGACGGTGCCATCTTCATCTTCCAGGTGCTCTTCTATACGCGCCCGTACCTTCGCGTGCAGATCGACCTGCTGCGAGTGATACGCGCGATGCACTTCTTCCGCATCTGCGAACAACGCACCCTCACCCTTGGCATTCACCTTCTCGCGGGTCATATAGTAGACACCGAGGACCACGTCCTGGGACGGGACGATGATCGGCTCACCGCTTGCAGGCGAGAGGATGTTGTTAGTGGACATCATCAGCGCGCGGGATTCCAGCTGCGCTTCCAGCGTCAGCGGTACGTGAACCGCCATCTGGTCGCCGTCGAAGTCTGCGTTGTAGGCCGTACAGACCAACGGGTGCAGTTGGATCGCCTTGCCTTCGATAAGGGTCGGCTCAAACGCCTGGATACCCAGACGGTGCAGGGTCGGCGCACGGTTGAGGAGCACCGGATGTTCGCGGATCACCTCGGCAAGGATATCCCACACCTCCGCGGTCTCGCGCTCGACCATCTTCTTGGCCGCCTTGATGGTGGTGGCAAGGCCACGGTGCTCGAGCTTGCCGAAGATAAACGGCTTGAAGAGCTCCAGCGCCATCTTCTTGGGCAGGCCGCACTGATGCAGCTTGAGTTCCGGCCCGGTCACGATGACCGAGCGGCCCGAGAAGTCGACGCGCTTGCCCAGCAGGTTCTGCCGGAACCGGCCCTGCTTGCCCTTCAGCATGTCGGAGAGCGATTTCAGCGGACGCTTGTTGGCCCCCGTAATCACCCGGCCGCGACGGCCATTGTCAAACAGCGCATCGACGGATTCCTGCAGCATCCGCTTTTCGTTGCGGATGATGATGTCGGGCGCGCGCAACTCGATCAGCCGCTTCAGGCGGTTGTTGCGGTTGATCACCCGGCGGTAGAGGTCGTTGAGGTCGGACGTCGCGAACCGGCCGCCGTCGAGCGGCACCAGCGGGCGCAACTCGGGCGGGATCACCGGAACGACGGTCAGAACCATCCATTCGGGCCGGTTGCCCGACTCGATGAAATTCTCAACGATTTTCAGACGCTTGATGATCTTCTTGGGCTTCAACTCGCCCGTTGCCACGGCCAGTTCCTCGCGCAGATGCGCGGCTTCCGCCTCAAGATCAATGTTGGACAGC
>JBCCHL010000198.1:0-7307 GCA_039028775.1 Pseudomonadota bacterium
CGCGCCATGGCGGCGCGGCTGTGAAACCAGAAAGGCAATCTGGCCCGCGGTTTGTTTTCCGAGTCGTTCCCTCACGAACTTCTCCGTCCCGAAACTTGTCGCGTGGCAATCGCAGGGCGGTTGGTTCCAGGTAGGATGATAATCTTGAGGTTCAGGTCGCTTGTGTTCTTGAGCGAGCGTGGGTACAAGTGAGGCGCCCCCAGATACCTTGGTATGCACCCATCTTCGTGCTCGTCGGTGCCGCTGGGATGTGATTACGCACCGGAGCGATCGATAATCTCCTGGGCGACACGCCAGATCCGGTCCTGGCCCCAGCAGGCGAAATCGGGCCTATCCCCGCCAGTGACCTTGAAGCTGGGCACTCCCCACAGATCTTCGGCGAGCATGGCTTGCAGGTTGGACTCCAACAGACCTTCCCAATCCTGACCCTGGGCGGCGCGCTTGAGTTCGGCAAACTCGAGCCCGGCGTTGCGCGCCACCTGCTCAAGGCCGCTTTCCTTGGTGATGTCGGTATCGTCCGCCCACGCCGCGTGCAGATAGGACGTCACAAACTCCATTCCCCGGCCGAGGGCTACCGCCCCCGGAAATAGAGCAAAGGCGCGTCTGACCGGCTCGCCGAACGGATCGACCACTTGGCTGAACGGCACCCCGAACGTGCGGGCTTCGCGTCCCGCGTCGGTGATGATATAGCGCTGTTTAGCGCGCGGGGCGGGAATGCCGCGCATCATCATCGGCATCACCGGTCGCAAGTTGAGTTGCACCCCGCTGGCTTCGATCAAGGCCAGCACCCGGGCGTGTCCCACCGCTGTATAAGGGCTGCGCAGGGACGGGAAGTACTCCAGCGTGAGATCCCGGGCGCGGGGACCGAAGTCGCCTTCCGGCTGGGGTTGTGGGATCTGAATCGCGTCGGTCCGGGAAAAGCCCTCAGCACACAGCCGGTGCTCGAGGTAGCGGGAGCGGTCGAGGCCCCAGTACCACTCGCCTTCGAAATAAAACATCGCACCGCCATAGTGCCCAAGCTTTTCGCGCAGCGTGTTGCCCGCCACAAACGGTGTTAGATCTGCTCCGGCTTGAGGGTTGAGTTCTCCGCCCCACAGTGCGGTTCCGATCTCGACGGCTTGGGTCGCAAAGTCCTCTCGCTCGACCTGAGCGCTCAGGGCTCTTGCGGCCGCGAGCGTGGTCTCGGGCGTAGGGGTAGCGCTCGGCGCAAACCGGGTATCGTATGCGTCCGCCACTTGTTGTGCATCGCGATAGGCCCAGGCGGGGTAGTGCGTGGCACTGCCCTGAAAGGCGGCATCTGCGGAGCTGACCAGGTGGACTCTAAATCCGACGTTGTACTGATCGCGTAGACCGTCCAGCTTCTGGATCGCCAGATGACTGTAGGGGTCGTCCGGTTGGTGGAAGTAGTGCACCACCGCACCCGCTTTGGGGCGGGTGCGCCGACCACGGCGTTGTTGGCGCTGCTGGTAGGCTGTGGATGAGAAATAATTCATCAGCGCCGAACGGACGCGGGTTTTAAGGTTCATGGATGATGATCTCGGAGCTGCCTGAGGGTAGGTCGAAGGTGTGTAGGTCGTTGGTCAGAATGACGTCGTCGGGCATATCCCGCATGAATATGCGCTCGGCCAGATCCATCGGTGGGACGGGCACGAGATGGTAGAACGCGAGTTGTTTAACCCCCGCCTCCCGCGCACGGTCGGGCAGGGTGGTGGTGGCCGCATGGTAGTCGATGACGTCGTGCATGATTACCGGCAGGACGGGGATGTTCTGGGCCTTGGCTGCTTCGATCATCGGGTCTAACAAGGCGCGCGACAGGGCGTCGTGTAACAACAGATCCGCATCCTGTGCGGCCGCGAAGAGGCTATCGACGGCGTTGCTGTCGCCGCTGATCACCACCGACCGACCTTGATAGTCCACACGATAACCCACCGCTGGCGAGATCGGGTCGTGCTCCACCACAAAAGAGCGAACGGTTAACTCATCATCCTCCCAGACGACCCCCTCGACCGGGATTGTCACGGGCTGCATCGGGCCGTTCTTTGGCGGCAGGAGTTCTGCGCCATGATGGGCGGTGCGATAGCCGCGGTCGAGTTCGTAGGCCTGATTGAAGCCTCCGATCACTCGTTCGATCCCCGGTGGACCGTACACCTCCAGCGGGCCAGGCCGGCCTTGTACCCAACTCGCCAGATTGACGTCGGGTAAGCCCGAGATGTGATCGGAGTGATAGTGGGTGATGAACACCGCATCCAAGCGCCCCAGGGGTGCCTGAGCTTGGTTCAGGCGCATCGGTGAGCGTGCACCGACATCGAATAGGAAGAGATGGCGTGGCGTGACGACCATGATGCACGCCTGGGCGCGGGTGGTAGCGCCGAGCGGTGACGCGCTGCCGCACACGACCACGCGCAAGCCATCGAAGGTGTTTGGCGTGCGACTCAGCATCGCCCCCACCGTGTTGCTGAAGAGCATATCCTGGCCGGCGCGGCTGAAGTACACAGCGCTCCCTGCTGCGCCGAGGACGGCCAGCACGCAGAGCATGATCACAATTTTCTTCATGCGGATTCCCATCGATAGTGGTCGGCCCGAACTGCGGTAGCGCCGGACGGGTGAGATCGGGCTTATTCTGGTGGGGAGCCCGGAACAGGGCAAGGAATTTTTTAATGTTTCACATTATCGTTGGTGGCCGCCAGGTTCCGTCATCCGGCTGCAAAACCCCTACCTGAGCGAAGCGGCCTGGAGTATTCGGGCACAGTATTGGCAGCACCCGGAAAATCGGTCAACTCAGCCGGCGTTCATGCGATTGTTATCAAGTGTCGGGGCTGATTTTTTAAAACAGAGTTATCCAGTCGGGCAGGATGCGACCCTCGACCAGCGCGGCGATCTCCTCGCGATAGCGGGCATCGCCGTAGCGGCGGTACTCTGAAAGGCAACTCCAGCCGTATTTGTAGTCGTGTTCTTCGTCCAGGCTGACGACGGGCAGGACGTTGTTCGGATCGAAGTCCGGACTCCCGACGGCGAGATGCGCGGCCAGGAGTGCGCCGCTGACAGAGGCGGTCGCGATGTCTTCATCGAGATAGGTTTGGCAGATACGCGCTGCCTGAGTAGCGGTGACCATATGCAGAGCGAAAAAGTTGCGCGTGCTGCGAAACACATCCAGCGCAACCGCCGCGCACTCCGCCATCGATGCTGCGCAGCCTTCTGGGTAAGCGTCCTGTTCGATCAGCTGACGGATGCGCGCACCGAAGCGCTCGCTGCTGAACTCCTGTGCGGGCTGTGCGGCCTGGGTGCGCATGACCTGCGCGATATTTATCCTGGTTGTGGTGATGGGTGTGTCTACGCAGCTGGCAGCCATGTACGCGAGCCCTGCAGCCACCTCGGCAGGTGAGCCGAAGTCGATCGCATACGCCAGTCTGATCACACCGTGGAAAGCCGTCTGGGCGAGGCTCGGAAAAAACTCATGCAGGTGAGCGTGCAGGCATGCATCGACCGACGAACGCTCAATTTCTGCGCTGAAGTGGCGGCGCAGGGGTGCGTAACACTCCATGCGTCCTATGCCATCGCGCCAGTGCGCAAGCGTTGGCCCCTGAACTTCTGGGCGCAGACGTTGCTGGTAGCGCTCGCGTTCTGCGCTCAGTTGGGCCTGGTCTGCCCCGAGGGCGGCCATTGCGCACAACAACATGGGCAGGTGATCGCTGTTCATGCTTGGCAGATAGTGCGGATCGTAGTTTACGCCACGGTCTAACAGGTCGAGCAGGTAGGGCTGGGTATCCATAACGGCTCCTCTGGTTTTCGGACTTTCTGCTACCCGCCGGCCTGCGGCGGAGCAGCACGTGCTTGGATCACTGTGTGCTCATGGGCGCCACGTTGACGTCGTCTTCGTTGAGTGAGCGTGTCCAGGCGGCAAACTCGAGCATGATGCCGTCCGGATCTTGGAAGTAGATCGACTTCACGAACGTGCTGTCGGTGTGCTCAAGGCTCGCCTGATGAGGTGAGGCGTCGTGATGAATGACCGGCGTGACTTCAATACCGGCAGCTTCGAGTTTCTGTTGATAGCTATGAATTTGCTCCAGCGGCACATTGAAAGCCACGTGGTTCATTGAGGCGTGTGCGGTGGTGAGCGGGCCGCGACCCAGGCGATGCGCAGGATGGGTGATGCCCGGCTGGCTCACCGGCGCATCGGGAAACCAGAAGAACGCCAGGGCGTCCCCATTGCCCGCATCAAAAAAGAAGTGTTGTCCTGAGCCTTGGGGCAAGTCGATGGTCTTGATCAGGTCCATGCCGAGGATGTCGCGATAGAACTCGACGGTGCGGGCCATATCTTTGCACACCAGCGCCAGATGGTTGATACCGCGAAACTCGAAGGGTTTGGCAGCGGGGGTTTGATCGTGCATTGCGCGCTCCTGCAAGCAGACGGTAGGCCACCGTACCACGGTGATGGACGGGACGCATCTTCGCCTTGGGGCGGCAGTAGCTTCTGCCCGATGGTCGGGTTAAGGTTCGATGAGCGTCTGGCGCGGCCGCTTTGACCTGAGTCTTGACAACGCTTGGTGGCCAGACGACCGAGCTGCCATTTCAGGGTGTGAGGCGAACGTGGACACACCAAGCCGGCAATCGGCAGGCCACTTGAGCACGCATGCAGGATGAGTGAGCACGTGGAGCGAAAAGGTGCGCAAGGTGACAAGCACGCATGGCGAAAGCACACAGAGTGAAAAGCACACAGGGTGAAAAGCAAACAGGGTGAAAAGCAAACAGGGTGAAAAGGGGCGAGTGATGACAATACCGAGAGTCTCCTGGTTGAACGGCAAATTGGTGGTGGGGTTGTGGGCGTTGACCATGGTGGTTGGCTATTTTGCGGTCGGCGGTTACCTGCAGGAGCGGGTTGAGGGCATAGCCGGCAACCAGATTCCGCTGTGGCCGCTGGTGGTGTTCGGCATCCTCCTGCTCGACGCCCTCCTCGCCACCATCTGGTGGGCGCTGACCCTGCAAAAGCGGGACCAAGATACCCAGGCGCCCACCGACGCGAGTGGTCGCAGGAAGTTCCTGACCGGATCGGCCGCGGTGACCGGCGGCGTGATCGGCGTGGTGGGTGCGAGCGCTGCACGCGTATCGGGTTGGGCAACGGTGACCGGGCCGGCCCTGGCAGGGCGGGTTGAGGGCACTGCACCCAATAACAAGGCGGCGTGGCGAGGAGCGCAGATCCAGGCCTATCGTCCGCTCGGTAGTACGGGTCTGATGGTATCTGACGTCGCTGCCGGCTCCACGCGCCTGCATCAAAATGCGGACCCGGTGGGCTTCCTCAACGCGATGCTGGATCGCGGCGTCAATTACATCGACGCCTCACCGGATTATGCGCCCCAGAGCGAGGAGATCATCAAAGCGGCGATCCAAGGTCGCGATCGTGACAAGTTGGTACTCGCCACCAAGTTCTGCACCGCCCACGGGCATCTGCGCCAAGGCTCCAGCGTTGCGGAATATATGCACGCCATGGAATCTGCACTGACCCGTTTGGGCACCGACTATATCGATGTGGCGCATATTCACTCATGCGACAGTATCGAGCGTCTGATGGATGAGAGCGTGCACGAGGCGGTGGATCGGCTGCGCGAACAGGGCAAAGTGCGCTTTATGGGTGTGTCCACTCACACCCCGAACTTGGAGGCCGTAGCGAATACCGCAATCGACAGCGATCGCTTCCAGGTGATGATGCTCGCCTATCATCACGGTGCCTGGCCACATCAACGCGACATCATCAAGCGTGCGGCTGCGAAAGGCATTGGGATCGTGGCCATGAAGACACTGAAGGGTGCCAAGCACAACGGCCTGAAGGACTTCAGCGTCGAGGCGGACAGCTATGCCCAGTCGGCTTTCAAGTGGGTGCTTTCTAACCCCGACGTGTCAAACCTGGTCATCTCGTTTCACAACGATCAGCATCTGGATGAGTACCTGCATGCCTCGGGCGCGGCGCTGACGGCCAACGATGTTGCCGTACTGGAGAAGTACGATGCGCTCATCGCCGGCACCCATTGTTTTGCCCACTGCGGCAGTTGCCTCGACAGTTGTCCCAGCGATGTGCCGATCAACGACGTGCTGCGCCATCGTATGTACTTCGAAGATTATGGCGATCAGAAACAGGCGATGGAGTTGTACGCCAAGCTGGAGGTGAACGCCTCGGCCTGCATCGACTGCGATGCGCCGTGTACCGGAGCCTGCCCGTCGAACATCAACATCCACAACCGCATGGTGGGTGCGGTCGAGATGCTCACCTGACGCGCAGCGTCCGCGCTCGCGTTCAGGTGCCGGTAGGCGCCAGCGGTATGGCGGCGGAAGCGCTTTGCAGCCCGCGCGCCTGGGTCACCCAGTCGTCGCGTTCGATCCGTCCCTTAAACGCTTCCAGCCGGGCATCCATTTCGTCGATGTCCCCTGAACTCCACAAGGCGATCTGCCAGAAACAGTAGATGCCATTGGTGTTGAGCAGGCCCTCGAGCTTGGGACCGACACCGGAGATTTGCTGCAGGTCGTCCACCACATCGGGTCGTTCGCTGAGGCGGGCGGCGGATTGGAGTTCGACCTGCGCCACTTGGGGGGCGGCCAACAGTTCCTCTATCTCGTCCAGGCGCCTTTGTAGCTGGTCAAAGTGAAGGTTCAGAGGTGCAATATCCGGGGCTTCGGGAATAACGATATCGCCGATGGCGGCTTCGATACGCTCCACCCGAGATTGCAGCGGGGCGAGATCCGTGCCGGGCGGAATGCGAATGTTTGCGATCGCTCGCTGGACCTCGCTCAAATCCGCTTCTACCCCGGACAGGTCCACCGCCGGGGTGGGGTGGGGAAGCCCGGCAATGCTGGTCTGTACGCCTTCGATGCGCGACACCAGAGGGGCGAAGTCCGGACCGGGTAGATCCGCCAGCGCGGCTATCCGGGCTTCTACCCCATGCAGCTGCCTTTCGACTTCGACCACCTTGTGGGTCAGAGGCGCAATATCGACCGGTTCTGTCGGTAGCCCATCAAAGCGCCGGGACAGAGCGGCGAGACCCGCGGTGAGCGGACCCAGATCGGGCGCATCTGGGATCTGGAGGTCGGCCACAGCGGCGAGTTGAGCGGCCATTGTGTCCAGCCGGGCTTCGAGGCTGGTGATGCGATTGTCTACCCCGCTCAGATCGGTGGCTTCCTGTGGCAGGGCCAAGATGCGTTGGCTCACTTGTCCGATATCTTCCTTTAGCGGGGTCAGGTCGGCAGGCTCCGGGATGCGCAGGCGGCCTAGGGCGGCCTTGATATGACCCACGTTGTCATGTAATTCGCTGAGGTCCACC
>JBCCHL010000199.1:0-7252 GCA_039028775.1 Pseudomonadota bacterium
GGATAGGTCACCGCCAGCGCAAAGCCCGCCGCAACGGCCGCGTCCACCGCATTGCCGCCTTGGGCGAGCATCCGTGCGCCAACATCGGATGCCCAGGCAGAGCGGCTGGCAACAACACCATCGGGTTGGTTTACCGATGCCGGAACAAACGCCGTCTCGCGCGCCTCCGGTTCCACAGCACAACCCCAACCGATCAGGGTCGCGAGCACCACCGTCAACGAGACTCTTCTCATAGTTACTGTTCTCTGTATAAGATCGCTTGGCTGCCTTGTTCGCCGGTGGCTTCGCGCCTTGATCGGCTGCGCTAGAACTGGGTTATCCGAGATGCACGTCAGTTGTTGCGCGTCTTGTATTGTGCAGTTCCAGATCGTGTGCCTCGAGTTCGTGTACCGGCTTGGCGGCAGAGCAGCCGCCGGCTGAGCCCGGACAAATACGCTCACAGATATTTCCATGTATGTCCGAGGCTGTCACCATAGCCCGCATTATGAACGTCATCGATCTGCGTGTTAACGACCTGAAGAAAATTCGCCGCATCGCCCTGCGCCATCAGGGGCTGTTCGGCAAGTCTGGTTTTGGCCGCGGGCTGAATGCTGCCCAGAAAGCTCTGGAACATCTCGGTTATGTACAGATCGACACCATCTCCGTGGTCGAGCGCGCCCACCACCACGTGCTGCGCTCACGCGTGGACAACTATCAACGCGATTGGCTCAATCGCCTGTTTCACAAGCGGGTAGCATTCGAACATTGGGCCCACGCGGCGGCAATCCTGCCGATGCGGGACTATCGCTACTCGCTCTACATGAAAGAGGCCTTGCGCAGCGGCAGATTACGCTTCACCCGCAGCAAGGATAAGAAACTGATGCGGGAGATCCTCGCTCGGATCCGCACTGGGGGTCCGCTGCGCTCGCGGGACTTTGAGAACCCAGACACCGCACGCAGCGGTTGGTGGGACTGGAAACCCGCGAAACGCGCGCTCGAACACTTGTATATGCAGGGCGATCTGATGGTGACCCACCGCGACGGGTTCGAAAAGACGTACGATCTGACCGAAAGGGTGCTACCGACGGAAGTCGATACAACGCTGCCGAGCCCGGCGGAGATGGCCGAATTTCTGATCACACAGAATCTGCGCAGCCACGGCTTGGCGACGCTGAAAGGCTTCACTTACCTGCGCCGCGACAGCGATCTGCGTAAGGCCGCAAAAGCCGCCATCGATGCCGCCTGCGCCGCAGATACGCTTCTGCCGTGCCGCGCCCCAAACGGCCAGGTATTTTTCATCGAACCCGAATCTTTCGAAACTCGCACACCCACCGGCTCTGCGCGAGCACACATCCTCTCGCCGTTCGACAGCGCAATCATTCAGCGCGAGCGGGTGCACAGCCTGTTCGATTTCGACTACCAGATCGAGTGTTACGTCCCCGCGACCAAGCGACGGTACGGCTATTTTGCCCTGCCCCTGCTGTACGGCGATCGGTTTGTCGGGGTACTGGATTGCAAAGCCCACCGCGCCGCCGGCATCCTACAAGGCAAAGCGCTGCACCTGTTGGCGAACGATGCTGACAAAGGTCTGGATACCGCCCTGAGCAACGCACTGTGCGACTTTGCGGTGTTCAACGAATGCGCTAGGGTGCATGTGCATCAAACCTGCGGTCGTCCGGTCAACTTCGATCCGAGCATATTCGCCGCGCGAGAGGTTGAACTGTTAGAGGAACTACCCGATGGAATACGCTAACCCCAACCTGCTGATCAGCACCGAGCAACTGGCGGCCACGCTCGAAGACCCGCAGTTGCGCATGTTTGATACGGCAGTGCACCTGCGCCCCCAACCCGGCGGCACCTATGAAATGATCAGCGGGCGAGAAGATTATCTGGCCGCGCACATCCCCGGTGCAGGGTTTATCGATCTCGGCAACGACTGGGCGGATGCCGCGGATGACTTGCGTTTCACCCTGCCCGAAATCGGTGCGCTCCAGACCGCCATCGGCAGATCGGGCATCAGCGCTGAACACGACGTCGTCCTATACTCTTCGGGGCACATGATGTGGGCGACCCGGGCATTCTGGTTGTTGCGCTACGCGGGACACACCCGATGCCGCATCCTCAACGGCAACCTTTCCGCCTGGCAGCGTGAGGGTCGGCCGGTGAACACGGGGCCCGAACAGTATCCGTCAGCGATCTTCGCTGCCACCCCTCAAATCGCTGCCTTCGCCGATCTGGCCGAGGTGGAAGCTGGCATGCACGGACGTGTGTGCACGATCAACGCACTGAACCAAGAATTGTACGAAGGCACAGGAGATTTTTACTACCAACGCCGCGGACACATACCCGGCAGCAAGCTGCTGGGTTTCGACGATATTCTGGACAACGAGTATCTGCTCGATGCACCGGACCTTGCGCGCGCGCTGCAGGAGAAAGGCATGCTCGATGCTGATCGAGTCATCACCTACTGCGGCGGCGGAATCGCCGCGACGTTGGACGCGTATGCCTGCGTGTTAATGGGGCAAGAGCGGGTCGGGGTTTACGACGGCTCTATGTCCGAGTGGGTGCAAGATCAGGACCGGCCTCTGACCACCGGGGCGCAACCATAGCCGCCGACCTGGGCACATAGCCACAGCCTGCAGGGGCGCGGTCTCAGCCCCGTGCCGTACTGCAGATACTTCGTTTGCGAAACGCTTGACACACAGTCGAACGCATGCGGGAGCGCAGCGCGAAAGCAATGCCACGAGCCGCACTGGATGGCCTCGCCGCCGACCAGCTCCCACGCTGCACATGAACAATCCACCCAATACACAAGCGATTTTCCACCGCCGCTTTCTGGACAATTTCTGGTCGTGAACTAAGTTTACTTCAACGGAAGGCGCGCAGGTCAGGGACGACCAAATTCGGCGGTAACAAACAACGGATGTAGTTTGGTCGAATACTCGGCAGACCTTAGGGCGATGTCGGTCAGGGATGATCAGGCTTTAAGGGCTGCGGCGCGATTACTCGATGCGCACCTGCACTTCCGCTCCATGTTGACTGCGCATCACCAATTCACCCGCGCGGCGAAACAGCAGCAAACCATCGAGGAATTCGATACCCAGCCCATCCCAGGCCTCCAGGCCCAAACCGTGACGAACTGCGAGCACGGTAAAGTCGTGCGAGACACACAGATCCAATTGCCGCGTATCGGTATGTAAGGCGGGCGCATCCAAGCGGGCGACCAGCACGCCCAACAACAATTGCAATGCTTGTGGCGCTGGGATCAGCACATCCGCACCCACCTCGCCCGCATACCACTGGCCGATGTAGTGCGCGAGCGAATCTGCGGCGCTCAGGCCTTTCCACATGCGTTGTTGATCCAGCGCGTAGAACACACCCAACGCCTCAACGGCCCGCACACGGTGCCCCATCCCACCACGGGCGACATGGGCTTCGATGGTCAACTGCGCCGTCTCCATACAGCGTTCTGGCGGGCTGGCATAGCCACGCAGGGCAATATCGCGGGGTAACAACTCGCCAAACTGTCGACACAATGCGCGACCATGATCGGTCAGGGGATTGAGCAGATCGTGGATCGAACGATCGAAGGTGCGCGCCGAATGACGTTGCAGCAGCACGGCGCGTTCGACCCCGGCGGCAAAAGTCTCATCGATCAGCGTCGCCGTCGCGCGCCCGTAATGGGTGCCTGTGTCGCTCACCACATGCCCTTTGTTTACCTCGATCGCCGGCCATTGTAACGGCTGCGCTGCACAAATGCGCACGCCGCACAACCAGGGCCGCTCGGCACAATCGACTTCAGCCGCTGCGGTTACAGACCAGAGGCGAGCTTGGCCGCACGGGCGGGGGGATGCAACACACCCACAGCTTCCTGCAGACGATCACCCAACTGCGTGAAGAGACTCTTCAGCTGTGCACTGGTCCGCACCTCTGGGCGTGCCACCAGCCACAGCTCGGTATCGATGACCTCCGCTTCATCGGCGACGGACACCCAATCAGCAAAGCGCTCGGCCATCCACAACGGGAACGCTCCGATGCCATATCCGGCGCTCACCGCCGCCCGCCGGCAAGCCAGGGAGTCGCTGCGCACGATCAGTTGTTCCGGCAGAATCTCGTACCCGCGGGCCCGGGCGCCTTTCACCAGGTAGTGATCCGCATACGCATCCACGAAGCGGTGTGTGTGGGCGTGTTGCGGGGTCAGCCGACCATACTCCGCGAAGTAAGAGCGGCTCGCGAACACGCCCATGTCCATCTGGCCGATGCGGCGACACACCAGATCCTGCTGGGTGGGGCGTACATGGCGCAACGCTATATCCGCGTCGCGCTGTAACAGATTGACCAGATCCGCGGTCACGAGGACATCGAGAGCGACACCGCCCTCGCCCGCCTGTCCGAGCTGTTCGAGCATCAACTCCGGCAACAACTCCGCCAGAATATCCGATACGGATATACGTATGCGTGGGAGTGGCTGGCGGCGCATGCTGTCGGTCAGGGACTGAAATTCAAGCGCCGAGGTGTGCATGGCTTCGGCCCGAGAGAGCAGCGTGGTGCCCGCCTCGTTCAGGCTGAGGCCCTTGGAGGTACGCGAGAACAGTGTCATGCCCAGCGCTTCTTCCAATTGCTGCACATGCCGCGCCGCTGTCGGGTGGGTTATATCCAGGTCGCGCGCGCCTGCGGCCAGGCTACCGGCTCTGGCCACCGCAACAAAGGTGCGCACAAGGTTCCAATCGAGTTCAAATGCCGGATGACCCATTAATTCTCCTCTTATTGGCCTCTTATTGGCCTCTTATTGGCCTCTTATTGGCCTCTTATTTGGCCTCTTCTTGGCCTCTTATCGGCCACTCGTTGCCTATTTCCGCCCCGTTCGCTTAGTTCGCCTCTATTCGCCACTCATTTTCCTTGGACGAGTGGTGGCTCCTTTCCTCTGACGAGGGGCAGCGCAGCAAAATCCGGTCGCTCAGTGGGACCGCTTTTCGTTAACCGCTAGCAGCAAATCCTTGCACAGCGCCTGTAAATATTTGCAATCCAGTTTTTTTGTTACTTATATTCCCTTATCGACGCGACAACGTTACTTTAGGTAACACAAAATCACAACACCGTTCGCTATCGCATTTGGCTATTAACCCTTACGAAGAAGGAAACATCAGTTATGAAAAGCACGATTCTCATCTCTGCCGCCGCTCTCACCCTCACCGGCGCCGCATTTGACGCCCAGGCCCGTTCCAGCTCGCCCAGCGAATTTCGGGGCTATCAGACCTGCCTGGATGCTGCTGACAAGACCAGCAATGGTCTGGTCCCCAGTCGCTCTTACTATGTGGACAAGAATCAAGAAGACCGCACCAACGCGGTCTACTACATCAACGGCACGCGGTGGGAAGACGGCGAGCGCGCGCAGGTGCGGATTTCCTGCGAAACCGCAGCACGTGGCTATCGCCTGGTCAGTTCTGACATCGAGAGTGGGTCATTCACCAATCAGGGCGGACGTGTGACGGTAGAAGTCGCCGCGCAATAGTCGCGCCGGACTGAGTGCGCCCAGCCGTACGCGGTTCACACATCACATCGATAAGCCCATCGCCAGCGTGCGCGCGCGATGGGCTCATCCCTCCCACCCGTCGGTCTGCCGGCGATTATGTTTCTATACCTCGACCTGCCAATGCCAGCCCTTACCCGTCGCGCATCCAGCAAAACGCTTGAATGTAGGAACTTTGCACCTCGACGGCGACGTAATATGCATAAGGTGAGGATTGAGAATCAGCCAACCGGCGCTGACTTCAGAAAGATCGACCTGCAGGACCTACGACAGCGACACCGCTAGAAACGACGCGTGAGTCGCAGCCCATCCTTCGACAGGCTGACCTGATTGGCCTGTTTCTGCCACACCAGAGTCAAACCCGAGTCCAGGCCATCCTGGCGTCCGAGGTAGACAGAATCACTTAATTGCCAACCCAACATTTCGGTGTGGCTGTCCAACTGATAGCGTTCCAGTCCCAACGCGTAACTGCGCACTTCCACCTGCCGGAAGGTGCGCTCGGATGTGCTGAGCGCGAGCACACCGCGGGGAATTTCCTGGGCACCAACGCTACCGGTCACAGTCCCCGCCAGGAGGCAAACGACAAGAGATACTGCTTTTTCCATGGCGCTCAGTATGACCACCGTTCCTGCACTGACGGTGGGCGAAACATGGAGAATAATTTGAGGAATCCTGAATTTTGAACCACTTCTCAAAATCATAAAAATCAAAGACTTACGCATAGAAACAGCGACTGAGCACCCACTCAATGGAGATCGCTGGCGCCATGCTACAGGTTCGGGCATGATGCCCGGCTGTGGACTTGGGCGCGGCCCCGCGCGCCGGCAAAGCAACCCTCCGCAGCAACACGGCCATGTTGCGGTCACACACATCGCAGGGAGCATCCATGAAAAAAACCCTTGTTGTTGTCGCCTTTGTGCTGGCGATCCTCCTTATCTTCGCACCACCGGTAATCGGCTTTTTTGCGCAAGGGCAAATAGAAGCCTACGTCGAGCGCAGCAATGCCCAGACTCAGGCCATCGGCAAAACGGAGATTACGAGCAGCGAACGCGGCTGGTTCAACAGCCAGATCCACATCACCACCCGCTTCAGCGAGGACTACTTGGCAGCCCTCAACACCGCCGCAGAAGGCGCCGAGTTGGATGCCCTGTTGCAAGCCGGTCTGCAACAAGAGATGAACGTCAGTCATGGTCTCTTGCTGTTCCCTGACAGCGGATTTACCGCGGGCCTGGCCACCGTTGACCTGGTCCTGGATGGACAGGACAACCCGAACCTCCAAACCCTGCTAAATGAATTGCAGATCCCCCACTTCCTGGCGGTACAGTTTGTGGTCCCGCTCGCCGGCAGCGGCCCGTTTACCGCCACCGTGCCCGCGTTTGAGTACCAGCACCCGGAAGGTCTGCAGTTCAATTTCGGCGGCAGCAAAATCAACGGCAGTGCAAATCTGTTGCGCGGTCGCGTGGTTGGTTCTGGCAACATCGGCACTGGCAAAGTGGCCGCAGCGGACACCAACTTCTCCTGGCAACCCTGGCAAGTCGAATTCGACCAGACCTACATGGACAACAGCGCCTTCGCAGCGGGTACTCTGGCGGTCACAACCCCCGAGATGCGCGCGGGCAACGACACCTTTGACGCGACATTCACCGACCTGTCGTTCACCGGCGCAACAGAACTGGATACGCCAGATACCATGGGCGGTACGTTCGCTTATGATTTGGACGGCTTTACCGTACGCAACGCACC
>JBCCHL010000200.1:0-7137 GCA_039028775.1 Pseudomonadota bacterium
GAAGGTCAGACCACCGGCACCCCCATCGGCCTCCTGATCGAGAACACCGATCAGAAGAGCAAGGACTACACCAAAATCAAAGATCTGTACCGGCCGGCTCATGCCGATTTTACCTACGACAAAAAGTACGGCCTGCGCGATTATCGCGGCGGCGGACGTTCGTCGGCACGGGAAACATCGATGCGGGTGGCGGCGGGCGCGATCGCCAAGAAGTTTCTGGCCACTCAGGGCGTCTACATCCGCGGCTATCTATCCGCCATTGGTGAGCTGAAACTGGCCAACGTGGACAAAGAGGCAGCCGATGAGAACAAGTTCTTCTGCCGCGATCCGCAACAGGTGCCTACGATCGCTGCGATGATCGATCAGCTGCGGCGCGATGGTAACTCGATCGGCGCGCAGGTGACAGTCGAGGCCACCGGGGTTCCGGTAGGGCTCGGCGAGCCGGTGTTCAATCGCCTCGATGCGGACCTGGCCGCTGGCCTTATGAGTATCAACGCGGTCAAAGCGGTGGAGATCGGGGATGGCGTCGATGTGGTGGCCCAGCGCGGCACTGAACACCGCGATGAGATGGACGCCAATGGCTTTTTGAGCAACCACGCCGGCGGCATTCTGGGCGGCATCAGCTCCGGCCAGGACCTGATCGCACGGATCGCCCTGAAGCCGACCAGCAGTCTTACCACCCCCGGGCGTTCGATCAATCGCGCCGGCGAAGAAGTCGAGGTGGTCACCAAGGGACGCCACGATCCCTGCGTGGGCATACGCGCCACACCTATCGCTGAGGCGATGGTAGCACTGGTGCTCATGGATCACTTTGTGCGGGATCGCGGTCAGATCGGCGTGCGCCCCTAGCGCGAACCCCCCTCAGGACTTGTCCGCGACCCCGTTGAGGGTCGCGAGAAACTCCGCCGCAGCCCGTGAGGTTGTCCGCGACGGGTTGATCACATAGCCAAGATTACGGCTCATCGCTGGCGCATCGATCTCAAGCTGGGTCAGCGCCGCCGCCATGCTGCGCGGCAATACCGACCAGCCCAACCCGACGCTGACCATCATGCCGATGGTCTCGAGGTAATTGGTCGACATGGTGGGTGTCAGGGTGATGCCCTGGGCCGCAAAACGCTCCAGCACAATCCGACCGGTGTAGGTGCCGGTTCCCGGCAGTACGCAGGGGAGGGCGGCGAGGTCCGCGAGATTTTGCACGGCGATGGGCTGATCTGCGACAAACACCAACGGGTCCGACCAGATCTCCCGGCTGGTGAGGGTCGTATCGCCTTTGGGGTTGAGCGTGACCACGGCCAGATCGACCTCGCCCCGGCGCACCATGTCGTGAGCCACCTCCGAATCTTCGAATTCGATGTTCAATTGCACGTCCGGATATTCGCTCGTGAAGCGCTTCAGGACCGGTGCCAGGCGGTGCAGGCCGATGTGGTGGGAGGTGGCCAAGTACAGGGTTCCGGCCACCTGTTCCTGCAGTCCGATGATCTCCTGTTCGGTGGCGGCCAGGGTGCGCAACAGCTCATGTGCCTGGGGCAGCAGCAGAGTCCCGGCATGGGTCAGATGGACGCGCTTGCCGATGCGATCGAACACCGCAGCGCCAAAATGGCTTTCCAGGCTGCTGATGCGCTTGCTGATCGCCGGCTGCGTGACGTTCAGCAGGGTGGCGGCGCGGGAGAACGAGCCTTGTTCCGCCACCGTGATAAAGGTCTGGAGGTCTTTGAAGTGCATGACGCGATCTCAAGAGTTGGCCACGTCATGATAACTTAAAGTATTGCATAATATAAAAATAATGAATTTGTTTTATGTTAGAGGCATCCTTACACTGCGCCGCTCACCTCTCGAGCTGGACGAGTGATGGCTGCAAGAACCCTGTATGACAAAATCTGGGATGCGCATCTGGTGGGTACTCGCGCGGATGGCAACAGTCTGCTGTATATCGATCTGCAACTGCTCCACGAAGTCACGTCCCCCCAGGCTTTTGAGGGCCTGACCCTCAATAATCGCCCGTTGTGGCGGGTCAATGCGAACCTGGCCACGCCGGATCACAATGTGCCGACCAACAACCGCGAAGCCGGGCTGGATGGCATCACCGACAGCGTCGCGCTGGAACAGGTGATCACCCTCGATAAGAATTGCAAAGACTTCGGCGTTGAGCAGTTTGATATTAAAGATCGACGTCAGGGTATTGTCCACGTGGTCGGTCCGGAGCAGGGCGCCACCTTGCCGGGCATGACCATCGTGTGTGGCGATTCTCACACCTCCACCCACGGGGCCTTTGCCGCCCTGGCGCAAGGGATCGGCACCTCCGAGGTGGAGCACGTCATGGCCACCCAGTGTTTAGTGCAGAACAAGGCAAAGAACTATGCGGTCAACGTGACCGGCGCGCTGGCCCCGGGTGTTTCTTCCAAGGATCTGATCCTGGCCATCATCGGTCGTCTGGGCACCGCAGGCGCGACCGGCCACACCCTCGAATATCGCGGCCCCGCGATCCAAGCGCTGACGATGGAGGCACGCATGACGCTGTGTAACATGTCAATCGAAGCTGGCGCGCGAGCGGGGCTGGTGGCGGTGGACGACACCACCCTTAGCTATGTCAAAGGCCGTCCCTTTGCACCCACCGGCGAGTTGTGGGATCAGGCCGAAGCTTACTGGCGCACCCTGCACTCGGATGCAGGCGCAGAATTCGACATGGAACTCAATATCGACGCCGGGCTGATCGCCCCGCAGGTGACCTGGGGCACATCGCCGGAGATGGTCGTGAGCATCGATGGGCAGGTGCCGGATCCCGCTGCCATGGATGATGCTGTGGCCTCCGAGGCCGCGACCCACGCGCTGGCCTACATGGGCCTGGACGCCGGCACCGATATCACCGACATTCGAGTGGACCGCGTGTTTATCGGTTCCTGCACCAATGCACGCATCGAAGATCTGCGCGCCGCGGCGGCGCAGATCCGTGGCCAGAAGCTGGCGGACAACGTCAAGGAAGCGATTGTGGTGCCGGGTTCGGGCCTGGTCAAAGCCCAGGCGGAGGCTGAAGGCCTGGATGCCATTTTCTCCGCGGCAGGGTTCCAATGGCGTGCGGCAGGCTGTTCCATGTGTCTGGGGATGAACCCGGACCGTGTCGGCCCGGGCGAACACTGCGCGTCGACGTCTAACCGCAATTTTGAAGGCCGGCAGGGCCATATGGCGCGCACGCACCTGGTCAGCCCGGCGATGGCGGCGGCAGCCGGTATTGCTGGCCACTTTGTCGATATCCGGGAGGCACGCTGACATGCAGGCATTTTCCGAACACACCGGTCAGGCGGTACCGCTGGATCGGGTGAACGTCGATACCGACCAGATCATCCCCAAGCAGTTTTTGAAGTCGATCAAGCGCACCGGGTTTGGTGATTACCTGTTTGACGCGTGGCGCTTCAACGACCCGGGTGACATCGGCGTCACCCCCAACGAGCGGCAGATCAACACGGAATTTGTCCTCAATCAGCCGCACTACCAAGGCGCCTCAGTGTTGCTCGCGCGGGACAATTTCGGGTGTGGCTCGTCTCGCGAGCATGCCGTTTGGGCGTTGTTGGAGTTTGGCCTGCGGGTGGTGATCGCACCGAGTTTTGCGGATATTTTCTACAGTAATTGCTTCAAGAACGGTCTCTTACCTATTGTTTTGGAAGAAGAAGTTATCGCCAAACTGTTCGAGCTGGCGCGCGGGGATCTGCACTTGCAGATCGATCTGCCGAGCCAGAGCGTGACCCTGCCGGATGGGACCGCGCACAACTTTGATATCGCCCCCGGCCTGAAAGAAAAGATGCTGTCGGGGATGGACGACATAGCGATGTCCTTAAGCGAGCGCCACCTGATCGAGGCGTTTTAGGTCCGTCATCGAGCCGCCCAGCCTTGGCTATACGGTCGCGATGTGCAAGCGATGAACCACGCCGGAGAATAAAATGACCAGCAAGAACATCTACGTGTTACCCGGCGATGGTATCGGCCCTGAGGTGATGGAGCCGGCGGTCGAGGTGGCGCACGCCGCCGCGGCGCTGGCCGACGCGACGCTGAACGTCAGCCATGGGTTGGTCGGCGGTGCCGCGATCGATGCCACCGGTAACCCCTTGCCCGATGATACGCTGGCGGCCGCGCAGGCCGCCGATGCGGTCTTATTAGGCGGTGTCGGCGGGCCAGCGTGGGATGATCTGCCCACCCGCCAGCGGCCGGAGAAAGGTCTGCTCGGGCTGCGGCAAGCCCTGGGGCTGTTCGCCAATCTGCGACCTGCGCTACTGTTCGGACCGTTGGCGGCAGCGTCGTCTTTGAAGGCGGAGCTTGTCGCCGACCTGGACATTCTGATTCTGCGCGAACTCACCGGTGGGATTTACTTCGGTGAACCCCGAGGGGTCGAGACGCGTGACAATGAGCGGGTCGGCTTCAACACGTTGGTATACGCCGAACATGAGATCGAACGCATCGCCCGGGTGGGCTTCGAACTCGCGCAGAAGCGTAACGGCCGTCTATGTTCAGTCGATAAGGCCAATGTGCTCGAGGTCTCACAGCTGTGGCGCGAGGTCGTCACCGCATTGGCTTGCGACTATCCGGACGTCGAATTGTCACATATGTATGTGGACAACGCGGCCATGCAACTCGTACGCGCGCCCAAACAATTCGATGTGATTGTCACCGGCAACATGTTTGGCGACATCTTGTCAGACGTGGCCGCGATGCTCACCGGTTCGTTGGGGATGTTACCTTCGGCTTCCGTCGCCGCGAGTGGAGTGGGGTTGTATGAACCCGTCCATGGCACCGCGCCCGATATCGCCGGGCAGGGCATCGCCAACCCGCTCGCCGCCATTCTCTCGGTCGGCATGATGTTCCGCTACAGCCTCGATCTGCCCGTGGCGGCCGACGCGATCGACAATGCGGTGGCGCAGGTGCTGGCCACCGGGCATCGAACGGTGGACATACAGGGGGATGCACCAGGGACCGTCACTACCACCGAGATGGGGCAGCTGGTGCGCGACGCGCTCCAGCTTTGAATTTCGATACGTAAAGGTCGGTGCTGAATCGGCCTACAGACAACCCTTTGGACACGACTCATGAGTAAGCAAAGCGTCAACGTGGCGATCGCAGGTGCGACCGGTGCGGTCGGCGAAGCCCTGATCGAAATCCTCGAACAACGAGAGTTTCCGGTCGATGAACTGTTCCTGTTGGCATCCGAACGTTCCGCGGGGAAGCGGGTGCAATTCCGCGGTCGCAGCGTGATGGTGCAACGCCTTGACGAGTTTGATTTCAGCCAGGTGGAGATCGGGTTGTTCTCGGCCGGGGGTGACATGTCCGCAGAGCACGCCCCTAGGGCGGCGGACGCTGGCTGTGTGGTGATCGATAACACGTCGCGCTTTCGCTATGAAGACGATATTCCGCTGATCGTGCCGGAGTGCAACCCGCACGTACTGGGTGAGTACCGCAACCGCAATATCATCGCCAACCCCAATTGCTCGACCATCCAGATGGTCGCTGCTCTCAAACCGATCCACGACCTCGTCGGGATAGCGCGCATCAACGTCGCCACCTATCAGGCGGTTTCTGGCGCGGGCGCGGGTGGAGTGCGGGAGTTGGCTGGTCAGACCGCCAATCTGCTGAACGCCAAGCCGATCGAGCAAGAGGTCATGCCAGCCCAGATCGCCTTCAATGCCATCCCCCAGATCGACAAGTTCATGGATAACGGCTACACCAAGGAGGAGATGAAGATGGTGTGGGAGACGCGCAAGATCCTCGGCGACGATACCATCGAGGTGAATCCAACTTGCGTGCGCATACCTGTTTTTTACGGCCATTCCGAGGCCGTGCATATCGAGACGGTGGAGCCGATCGACCCGCAGCGGGCGATCGACGCAATGCGTTCCGCGCCTGGGGTTGAGGTGTTTGACGGGGAAGATTACCCGACCCCGGTCGAGCATGCGTCGGGCACGGACCCAGTGTTTGTCGGCCGGGTCCGCAAAGACATCTCGCATCCGCATGGTCTTAACCTGTGGGTTGTCAGCGACAACGTCCGTAAGGGTGCAGCACTGAACTCCGTGCAGATCGCCGAACTTCTCCTTGACGCCTTTGAATGATGCAAACAAGCATCCCTTCCGCCCACCGTATCGGGTACACTAGGCGGACACGCCGGCAACATAGTTGACTGACCTAGCATACGTTGCTTTCGCCGGCCTGTTTTGGGGGCTCGATTCCTGCGCTTTATGCGGTATTGTTGCCCTCTGCTCACTCGGGATTGGGTAGGCGTAGGTACTCCGCATCGAGGGTAGTACCTGTTTGTTTGCGGCGGTTGCGGCAGAAATGGGTATTGGCCCAAAAAGCCACAACGGATGTCGCGGGGCATTGCCCAAAGTGATACCTAAGCCCCGCAGCGAGTGCAGTATTAGGTTATTTTTGCAACTTGGTGTGCAAACTCCATCGGGTCGTCGCTGCAACATGACGTTGCACACGGCTCACACACATTGTGTGAACGAGCGCCGATTTTGGGTCGGATATCGAGCGGGTGGGGTTGCCGACGACGTATGGCTGAGACTTTGTGACTTTGATGAACCGGGAATGTGTCCTAGCATTTCTGGACAAAGGGTCAAAAAGTCCCCAAAGCATAAGTTGCGATGAGAACTGGATCACAAAACTAAGAACGGGCACATGGATTTGGACAGCATACTTAGGGTCACAACCCCGTCACGGGGGCACTATCCAACCGAAGCAAGAAGGTCAATGATCGAAGCAAAGAGGAGGGTCTTGCCTATGTTTAAACGCAAGTGCCGAGTTTTGTGTGTGGCACTGCTGGCGATGTGTTCTGGTTCACTCACCTGGGGCCTGGGGCTCGGTGAAATCGACGTCCAATCCGCGCTCAATGAAAAATTTGAAGGTAGTATCGAACTGCTTGAAGCGCGCGGTTTGCAGGCGTCTGAGGTTGTGGTCAACATGGCCTCGACGGAGCATTTCGAACGTATTGGCGTGGAGCGCTTTTACTATCTGACCACCCTCTCGTTTGAGGTGGATCTGGACGGGCCCGGCGGGCCGCGCGTCCTGGTCAGCAGCAGCCAGCCTATTTCCGAACCCTATCTGGACTTTATCGTCGAAGTACGCTGGCCGAACGGTCGTCTCTATAAAGAGTTCACC
>JBCCHL010000201.1:0-7089 GCA_039028775.1 Pseudomonadota bacterium
GCCACAACGCTCAATTCGCCCAGATCCGGCACGATACGGGTGAAGTCCTCCGGGCTGTCGAGGGAGGCCTCAGAGAACAACGCAAAGGCGGTGAGATTGACACCGCCGATAATCGTAGAGTCGTTGACGATCTGAAAATCCGGCGACACCAAACCGGCGTCTTTGATCGCGCCTGCCGGCGCAAAGTCGGGCAGATAAAAGTTGAACACGCTGGGCGCACTCAGCACGTGCTGCTGGGTCAGAAACTGCGCGGTGAAGCCTAAACCCGGCAGCGTGCCATCTTCTCCACGCGCCTGGAGGCTCCGGTTGAGGGCGATGTAGCGACGCAGGGGCTCGCGGAGTCGTATTCCGTTGGACGCCTCAGCATCGGTCAGTATCGCTCGCACCACGGCGCCCATATCGCCGCGCACCCCAGCGCCGTTGTCCGCGAAGGTCGCAGAGACGCGTGCCACATAGGCGGGCGATGGGTTGGACGTGACCAAGCGTTGGATCATTTGTTTACCGATGAACGGACCGACGTTGGGATGATTGAAGAGGTTGTCGATGGCCTGATCGATGTCTTCTATACCGCTGCCGCCGTCCGGCACGACCACACCATTGAGCAGCCGTTTTTCTCCGGGTTCATGGAAGGCATCGAACATCTCCATCGGCACGTACATCACGGGCGTGAGGTTGCCAAAAAAACTTCCACCACCAACGGTTTCCGTGCCATAACTCAGCCCGGTGAAGATCTTGGAGAATTCGCGTATGACGACGTTGTCGTAGGTGGGCACAGGATCACCGTCACCATCCAGCACCCGACTGCCATCCGCGTTCAACTCAAAGAGCCCGATCGAGAACAACTGCATGACCTCGCGGGCATAATTTTCATCTGGAAACGTGTTCGCGACCGGATCGGATTTGCCGTTGTTGACATGGCTAAGGTAGAAGCCCATCGCGGGGTGCAAAGTCACATCGCGCAGAAGATCGCGATAGTTGCCAAAGCTGTTTTCCAGCAACATATCGTAGTAGCTGGCCAAAGCACGAGGATCGATCACGATCGCGTCCACATTATCGCTGACCACAAAGATCTGGGTCAGCGCATAGGCCGTCAACTGACGCAACTGGTCCGACGCGGTCAACGCCCGTTCCCAGAAGGCGAAGCGCCGATACACGCCTGGGAAAGGTTGCGCGTTCGGGTCCAAGCCATAGGTAGCGATGTAGCCTTCCACCAGGGGCATATGGCGAGTGATCGGAGCGGCGAATTGCGCGTCGAGCCAGGCGGCCTCACCCGTGCGGGCAACTTGATCGATCTGTGCAAAGGTCGCGCCGAAGGTAGCCCGATCGAGCAGCGCAGCGGCGCTCGCGAGCTGTTGTGCAGTCGGGTCGTTGTTGACCGGCGGAGGTGGTGGCGGCGGATTGCTGACCGGCGGCGGCGACGAGCCACCTCCCCCACCACCGCCGCACGCGCTCAACGTCAAAACGATAGCCAGTCCCATGACGCGCAACATCGATATCATTCCTCGGTCCAGCCGGCGTCGATCCGCTCGCGCAGGTAGCGAATCTGCTCGGGCTGCAAGAGGTTACGCAGCCGGATCAGAAAGCGGATCTGCTCCAGCTTGATCTGATTCTCGGTCACCAGGGCAGTATCCAGCAGCTCGATCGCGCGCGCCTCCGCCACCGTCTCCTCGTCCAGTTCTTCGATCAGATCGAAATAGGCGGATTGCATCACCCACTGCTTCTCCGCCACGCTCTTCTGCAACTCGACAACAAGTTCGCCTACCGCATCACTCTGGCTGCGGCTCATCTCGATGTCGCGACGAAACTCCATCACCAGCTCAAGCGGCAGCAGGCGCCCATGAAAGGGATCGGGTTCGGCAGCCTGAAGGGGAATGCTCTGGATCGTTAAACCCAACAAAAGAATCAACAAAGCGATCGGTTTCATGGACGTTCCTCCATCGGATGGGTGGCAGGCCAGCGCAACAGCGGTGTGTGCATGGCATAAAGGGTGTCGCCGGGGGCCGGCAGTTGATCGCTGGGGCCCCGCCAGGCTTTGGCTCGGGTCAACTCGGCGAGCAATTCAGGGTCCGCCGCATCACCCCCGGGACGGGAAAACAAAAACAGGCCAACGCTCGCGAGCAGCACTACGGCGGCCACAGGCCAGCGCCGCGCGGCTGGTTGCGGCGAGGGTGCCTGCTGCGCTGCATCCCAAAGGTCGGCGAAAGGTGTAGGGTCGATCGTGGATTCTCTCTGCGCCATATGGCGCCGCAGCTCGGCGTCGAAGGTATGGTCGTCAGGTTCACGCATCGTGCTCTCCCAGATGTTTGCGCAGGGCCTGCTTGGCCCGATGAAAGTGAGTTCGCACCGAGCCCAGGCGTATACCGAGGATGCGAGCGCACTCTTCCAGCGTGAAGTCGCGGTAGATGCTCAAAGTTAGAATCTCTCGCTGCCGCAAAGACAGATGTTGCAGGGCGCGATCGATATCCGCCCGCCGATCCTCTCCATCGCGCCCCGCAGGGTCCGGGTACGCCGGCTCTTCGTCGGATATCTTGTGCAGCACCGTTGTATCGGTGGCCTGGCTGGAGCGGCGTGCGTGCCGCCGGCGGGTATCCCGCCAGACATTGTAGGCCACCCCGAATAACCAGGTTTTGAGCGTAGAGTCCTCGCGGAAGCGAGCACGGCCTTCGAGAATCAACACATACACATCCTGTATCACATCATCGGTCTGGCTGCGGTCATGAGTGTGGGATTGCACCCAGCGCCAAAGATCATCATGCACAGCTTGCAGGTGCTCCGGCCGAATCTGCGGATTGTTCGCGATAGGGTCACACATGAGACCACAAGCATATGAATTACAAGGATGAGTGTCGCGGGCACCCCTCTCATATGACACACCAGAACATTTTTTTCTCGACGACACATGCCTGCGAGCCTTGGGACTCGCTACAATGACGCCGTACTTGAGCGAAGGAGGCACCATGCGGGGACGCGCGGTATTTATGCAGAGTCTGCTTAGCAACCGAGCGGACGTGATCTTCGGGAATCCCGGCACGACGGAAAACCCGTTGCTCGAAAGCCTGATCGAATTTCCAGACATCCAGTACTTCACGGCGTTGCACGAGGGTGTGGCCGTGTGTGCGGCCGGCCTCTACGCCCAGGTCAGCGGCAAGACCGCGCTGGCGAATCTGCACGTCGCGCCAGGACTCGGTAATGCCATCGGCATGATGTACGGCTGCCTGCGCGCCAAAGTACCTGTGATCATCACCGCCGGTCAGCAGGACACGCGCCTGCGCCTGCGCCAACCGCTGCTGAGTCACGATCTGGTCGCCATGGCCCAACCGGTGGTGAAGTTGGCGGCCGAACCCAGCCAGGCGGACGAAATAGCACCCCTGATGGCCGAGGCTTTCCAAGTCGCCAACACCTACCCTCGCGGGCCGGTGTTCATTTCCCTGCCGAACAACGTCATGGAGCAGGAAACCGAAGCCATCAGCGTGCCGAATACCAGCATCTGGACGGCTTCGACGCCCAGCCCGCAAGCATGCGCTCAGGTTGCCGCGGCGATCGGTGCGGCCCAGCGCATCGCGATTCTCGCGGGCGATGATGTCGCGGTGTACGGAGCGGACGAATCGCTGCGTCGCCTTGTCACCGCCATCGGCGCAGATGTATACACCGATTTCCTGAGTGCCCGCATGGCATTTCCCTCGTCCCATGCGAACTATGGGGGGCGCCTGCCGGCATCCACCGCACCTCTGCGCAAGCTACTGGAACCCTACGATCTGGTGCTGCTCACCGGCGGGGTGACCGTGGAGGAGGTCTGGTTCGACGCCGGGCACTTTTTCAACTCCGGCACTCGAGTAATACAGATAGAGCTCGCGCAAGCCGCGCTGCAGAGCAAATTTGCGGCGCATGCGAGCGTGTGCGGAGACTTGACGCAAACCTATAACACAATCCTGGACACCATTGCGAAAGACGGCCAATTCGTCGCACGCGTCGCAACGGAGCAAGCTAGGAAAGAGCGCGCCCATGAGGAGCGCTCCAAGCTCAGCGCGGCGCGTTTCGAACAGGCCCGGGGTCAGGTGCCGATGACGCCGAGCGAAGCCCTCTGCACCCTGGCCGTATGCGTGCCTGAGGATGCGGTGCTTGTCGACGAATCGATCACCGCCTCCGGCGACCTGGATCGCGCCTTCGCGAAGACCTCGAGCGCTGAGTTCTTTGCGGGGCGCGGCGGCGGTATCGGCCAAGGGGTCGCGGGCGCCCTCGGCGTGGCGGTCGCGCTAGCGGACAAGCTTACCGTTGCAGTGTCCGGTGATGGATCGGCGATGTACAGCATCCAGGCGCTGTGGTCCGCTGCCCATCACAACCTCAACCTGTTGTTCGTGATCCTCGCAAACGAGGAGTACCGCGTGCTAAAACACAATCTCGACATCCACCGCGCCCGCTTCGACGCGCCATCGGACCAGCCTTATCCGCACATGGACCTGGCGGGACCTACCCTGGATTTCAGCAACATGGCAAATGGCATGGGTCTGCCCAGCGCGGTGGCGCGCACACCAGCGGAGATCGAAGCGGCTTGCCAGCAGTTGCTGGCCGAGCCGGGCCCCGCACTCCTTGAGATCAAAGTAGCGGGCAAGCCTTGAGATCTCCGCGCTGACCGAACCTGTACCCACCACCGAAACGCGGTACAGTGGTTGGGTGGGAGACACGGGGGGAGACAAATGGCCGGTACGGCTAGCAAACACCACACATCGAAACCGTCCGCGGCGGCACCATGAGCAACGCGGCCACAACCCGGATCATCATCGGCAACGGTCAACCCGGTCGCTGTGAACCGGGGCCCTACACAACGGACAGTCTGATCGCCGAACCCTTCGGGCTGGTATTCGGACCGGATCAGAGGCTGTATTTCTGCGACCTCGGTAACCACCGTATCTGCGCGCTGGACCTCGCGGCGCGGCAATTGCAAGTCATCGCCGGTAACGGCATTGCGGGTCACGACGGCGATGGCGGCCCGGCAACGCAAGCGTGCCTCACCGAGCCATACGAGCTGCGTTTCGACGCAGCGGGCAACCTGTATTTTGTCGACATGCAAGCGCACGTGATCCGCAAGATCGATGCGCACGGTTCTATCTCGACCATCGCAGGATCCGGCACACGAGGATTTTCCGGAGATGGCGGTCCCGCGGCACAGGCAAGCTTCGATGCGCCCCACGCGATCGAACTCAGCCCAGATGATAAGACTCTCTACGTAGCCGATATCGGCAACCACCGCTTGCGGGGTATCGAGCTCAGCACCGGCACAATCAACACGCTTGCCGGTACGGGCGAGCAGGCGCCGATCCGCGACACAAGCGATCTGGCCCATCTGCCTCTGAACGGTCCACGCACGCTCGCCTTTGGCAGCCGAGGCGAAGTCTTCCTGGCCTTGCGCGAGGGCAACGCGATCTACCGGCTCGATCTAGCGGCGCGCTCGTGTACACACCTCGCCGGCAATGGGAAGTTTGGCTATCGCGGTGATGGCGGTCCAGCGGTCGAAGCCCGTCTGGCCGGTCCCAAGGGCATTGCAGCCAACGCAACCACGGTCTATATCGCCGATACCGAAAGCCACACCGTCCGCGCCATCGATCTGGGCGACGGTACGATCAGCACCGTGCTGGGCAGCGGCGAACAAGGCTTCGTAAACACGCAGATACCACACCTATGCGCATTGGCCCGCCCCCATGGCGTCTGCCTCGATGCGCAAGGCCGTCTGTATGTCGGCGACAGCGACAACCACTGCATCCGAGTTCTGGAGAAGCCATGACCCTACCATCCACAGCCGGCCAACCTCTGGACGGCATCCGCGTCCTAGACATCGGCACCCTCCTGGCCGGTCCTTGGGGAGCAACCCTGCTGGCGGACTTCGGCGCGGAGGTGATCAAGGTAGAACAACCGAGCATCGGCGACGCCTTGCGCGGCACGCCCACCGCAGATGGTGCCGCGAGACCTCTGCATTGGCTGGTCGATGCGCGCAACAAGAAGTCCGTGACTCTCAACCTGCGCGAGGCCCAAGGTCAGGATCTGCTCAAGCGGCTGGTCGCGGTGAGCGATGTCCTGTTCGAGAACTTCACGCCCGGTACGCTGGAAAAGTGGGGCTTAGGCTGGGACGCGCTGCAACAAATCAACCCACGGTTGGTGATGGTCCGCGTCTCCGGTTACGGCCAGACGGGTCCGTATCATGAGCGTCCCGGTTACGACCGCATCGCTCTGGGATTCTCCGGCTATATGTACCCGACCGGCTTTCCCGACCGCTATCCCGTACGCCCGGCCTTTCCCACTGCGGACTACAACACGGCAACCTTCGGGGCTTACGCTGCCATGCTCGCGCTGTACCAGCGCGACGCCCAGGGCGGTAGCGGTCAGATGATCGACCTCGCCCTGTACGAAGCGCCGTTTCGCATCACATCTTCTATGGTGGCGGCGTATGAACGCACCGGCAAGAACCGCGAGCGCATCGGTAATCGTAACCCCGGCTTTGCGCCCGCCGGCACTTTTTCGACCCGGGATGGACGCTACCTGCAGATCGCCGCTGGCGGTCAAAACGTGTGGCAGCGATTGACCGAAGCGATGGGCTCCCCCGAACTGCAGGAGGATGTTCGCTTCGCAACCAGCCGCGCCCGGATCGCACACGCGGATGAGTTGGAGGCCCTGCTCGGGGAGTGGATTGCGCAACATGACTTTGCCGATCTGGAACAACTCCTGGTCGCCGCCGGAGTCCCTGCAGGGGGTATCTATCGCGCAGAGGACATCGCCAGAGATCCCCACTACGCCGCGCGCGACAGCCTAATCGCCATCGACGATCCCGAGCAAGGTCCGGTCCAGATGCCCGGCGTCATCCCCAAACTCACGGGCTCGCCTGGGCAGGTGCGGCACACCGGTCCACATCTCGGCGAACATAACGACGAGGTCTACCAGGAGTTGTTGGGGCTGAGCGCGGATACGCTGGAGGATCTGGCGGCAGAAGGGATAATTTGAACCAGTCAAAAATCCATTGATCGGTCAATTGGCAAATCGCATGACGATCAGTTCACACATCAAGGCTAAAACTGTGAACAGCATCACACAGTGATGACA
>JBCCHL010000202.1:0-7049 GCA_039028775.1 Pseudomonadota bacterium
ACGGCGGCGGCGGTGCTGGGTTCGGAGGCGGCGAGATAACCTTCAACATAGAAATAGCGGCTCTGACGCAGCGCCTCGACCTCCACCTCGTTGACCGACAGCTCGACGGAGACCCCGAGGTGGGTATTCATGGTGCGCTGGGCGTCGTCGCTGATCAGTATCAGGCACTGCCCTGTGGGTGCTCTGGCTTCCGTGGTCAGCGCGTTGCCGTTCAGTTGCAGACCTGCCGCACTGAACTCGTTCAGGTAATAGCGACCAAACTCATCGTCGGCCACCTTGCAGGTATAGGCGCTCGACGCGCCGAAGGCCTGCACGGCAAATGTGGTATTGGCGGCGGAGCCACCGCTGCATAAGTTCTTTTGGCTATCTTTGAGGGGGGCGATTAGCTGCGCCGTGCGCTCGGCGTCCACCAGTATCATCTGACCTTTGGGAATGTTCCACTCGGAGAGAAAGTCATCGTGGATGTTGACCTCGATGTCGACGATGGCGTTGCCGATTCCAAAAAGTTCAAGCATAGGTAAGTCTTGTCCGGGTGTGGTTGGAGAATAGACGGTTTCAGGCGTGCAGCCCGGCCAGCGCTTGATCCGCCGCTTCCAACGTATCCGCGATCACATCATCGCTGTGTGCTGCGCCGATAAAGCCGGCTTCGAACGCGGAGGGTGCGAGGTACACGCCCAAATCGAGCATGGCGTGAAAAAACTGATTGAACTTGTCTACGTTGGAGTTGGCCACATGATCGAAGTTCTCCACTCGATCGACATCGAAGAACAGGCTGAACATACCGCAGACATGGTTACTTGCCACCTGCAGGCCGTGGTTGCTGGCCAGGGTGGTCAGTTCGTCGATGAAGTAGCTGGTGGTGGTCTGGATCTGCTCGTAGAGCGCATCGTTCAGGTGGTTGAGCGTCGTCAAACCGGCCGCGACTGCGAGCGGATTGCCGGACAGCGTGCCCGCCTGGTACACCGGACCCTCCGGTGCGATCGAGGCCATGATGTCGGCTCGGCCACCGAACGCGCCCACGGGCAAACCGCCGCCGACAATCTTGCCCAGCGTGGTCAGGTCAGGCGTCACGCCGTAGTACTGCTGCGCGCCGCCCGCGCTCAGTCGAAATCCGGTCATGACCTCGTCAAAAATGAGTATGCTGTCCTGCGTGCTGCAGAGTTCGGACAAACCCTGCAGGAAACCCGGGAGCGGAGGTATACAACCCATATTGCCCGCGACGGGCTCCATAATCACGCAGGCGATCTGCCCGGGGTACTGTTCGAACGCCTGTTCCACGGCGGTCAGATCGTTAAACGGCAGCGTGAGGGTGTTGTTGGCAATGGCTTCGGGGACGCCGGGCGAGTTGGGGATGCCCAGGGTCAATACGCCGCTGCCGGCCTTGACCAGCAGCGAGTCGGAGTGGCCATGATAGCAACCGTTGAACTTGACGATCAGATCGCGGCCGGTATGGCCGCGGGCGAGGCGGATGGCGGACATGGTCGCCTCAGTGCCGGAGTTGACCATGCGCACGCGCTCGATGCTCGGCACCATCTCGATGATCTTCTCCGCCATGTCGATCTCGCCTTCGGTGGGGGCGCCAAACCCTAGCGCGGATTGGGCTTGGGCCGTGACAGCATCGATTGTGGGGCGATGGCCATGACCGAGAATCATGGGTCCCCACGAGCCGACGTAGTCGATGTAGCGATTGCCGTCCGCATCGGTCAAATACGCGCCGTCACCGGAGGTGAAGAACACCGGATCGCCGCCGACACCCTTGAACGCGCGGACGGGTGAATTGACCCCGCCGGGAATGCTTTTCTGGGCGCGGGCAATGAGTGCAGAGGAGGTCGGGCGCTTGGCTGACATGTTAGGACCTTGTGTGATAGAAGAAGGCAGCGGCGCCATTTTAAGGGGGCGCGGGGAAATCGCCAATACGGGGCAATCCGAATGGTCGCCCGACGAATTCTCGAAGACGAGTCCTCGAAACGAGTCCTTTAAAATGGCTTCACGACCACCAGCAGGACGATGCCGATCAGCAGCAGCACCGGAAGCTCATTGAATAGACGAAAGAAGCGTTCGCTGTGCGGGGTTTCTCCCGTGGCAAAACGCCGTGCGATCACCGTGCAGTAATAGTGATAGCCGAGCAAGGCGACGACCAACGCGATCTTCAGCCACATCCAGATGCTGCCGGCGAACGCCTGCCAGCTCATGTACAACATCGCGATCCCCAGCGCGACGCTCAAGATCATCGCCGGTCGCATGATGATGTTCAGAAGTTTGCTCTCCATGACGACAAAACGGTCGCGGGAGATCTGGTCCTCGGCGCTTGCGTGATAGACGAACAACCTCGGCAGGTAAAAAATACCCGCGAACCAGCAGATGACCGCGATGATGTGGAAGGCTTTGATCCAGAGATAGGCTGCGATCACGCGGTATTCCGGTAGTTGTCGATGTGACTCTGCATGACCACACCGATTACCGGGGCGATCATCGGCGCCGTGGTGCGGGTAACACAACAGGCTTCAACTTGAGCTTTATGCATCCGTTCCTGGGTCTGGGCCACGGTCGCCTGATCGCTGATGCTCGTGACGTCCATGCGCTGGCCTGGAATCTGTAACAAGCGAATCGTGTCTTCCTCGGCACCGCGCCCTGTCAGGAAGGCTGCGAGGTCGGCTGGGTTCAGCAGCGCACGGACCTCACGAAGTTCGTCTTCGATCAACACCCACTTGGGTGCTTGTGCGATAACTTCTTGCGCGCGCGCGTTGGTGATCTCGTCAGGCAGACGAACATAGGAACGTTCCATGATCGCCGTTACACCGACCCTTTGCAGGTGCAGCGTGACCGGGTTAGGCGGGTATTGGAGACCCAGCGTATTCAGGGTGGTGATGTAGACGCTCGATTGTCTAAATAACTGGCCGCTCACCAGCGTCGCCACGGCGATGACCAGCATCGCAGGTAGGATAAGGTTGGTATTGCCAGTCATTTCCAGCACTGCCATCAGGGCGGCCAACGGTGCCTGCAGAACTGCAGCCATCATGGCGCACATGCCCAGCATGACATAGAAGCCCACCGAGATGTCAGCCCCCTGCCAGCTGATCAACACGCTGGCGAAAGTCCCGCCCACCGCCGCCCCCATGAATAGGGTGGGGCCGATCAACCCTACGGGCATTCCCAAGCCGACGCTCGCCGCGCTCGTGATCGCTTTGGCAAACAACAGCGCCAGCAGCAGGAGTACCGGCAATTGTGCGCCCATCACCTCATTCACCGTGTCGTATCCCACCCCCATGATCTGCGGCAGGAATGCGGCAAAGCCTGCGGTCAGCGTGCCGGCCAGCAGCATGCGCGACCAGAACTGCCAGCGGATTCGCGCAAAGGCCTGGATGAGTTGGATGTAGCCCGCCGCCAGGCAGCCGATCAAGAAGCCGGCGAGGAGCAGGTACAGCAGCTCCAGGGTGGAGTGCATGTGGGAGGGTGCAACGTTGAATGCGGGTTCTGCACCGTATGCGAAGATCGTGATCAGCGTGGCGGATACGGCGGCGATGATCACCGGCAGAAAGCTGGCGATGGTGTATTCCATCATCACCACTTCCATAGCGAAGATCACTCCCGCGATCGGCGTGTTGAAGCTGCTCGCGATCGCGGCGGCGGTGCCACATGCGACAAGCGTGCGCACGCTGTTGTTGGGCAGGCGCGCGGCCTTGCCGAGCAGGCTCGCGGTCGCGGCGCCGAGGTGAATGGCCGGGCCTTCGCGCCCTCCCGATTGTCCTGTGACCAAGGCGATCGCACCGCCGAAGAATTGGATGACCGCGTTTTTTAAAGGCAGCGCACCCTGATGCAAGCCCAGACGCTCCATCACATGGACCACACCCACCCGGCGCGCCGAAGGCCGGTAGCGTTGTAACAAAACGGCCAATAGGATTGCGCCGACAGCGATCAGTCCGATGCGGCTGGCCAGGTCGAGCGCTTCGAAGTTCCCATCGGCCGCACCTAACTGCCACTGGGCCCCATCCACGAGCGCGCGGAATGCCAGGATCACGCCGGAGGTGGCCACCCCTGTGAGCGCGCCGAGAAAAACCAGCTGCGGCACAGCGTCGACGTTGGCCAGTCGTCGGCGGAATAGATCCAGGAAAGTAAAGCTGGGGAGTTTCGTGACAGTACTCTATGCTTCAAGGCAAGGCGCAGTATACTCGCTTTGTACGGTTAACGAGGCGCTGCGGCGCACTCAATTTTGACCGCTTCGAGGGTGGCAACACCAGCACCCGGACGGTGAGCGGATGGTGAGGATGCAGGTATTTCCCGAGTAAAAATCAGCGCGCTAAAGATTGTGGAGGATCAGCCGTGGCGACGACCGCTGGCGATTGCCAGTGCGGTGGTGATCGGCGTCGGCGCTCTGTTGCTGGGTTACGTCCTCGGCCAGAATCATGTCTTCACCACCCGGGTCTCCACCACCACGTTGGCCGGTGAGTTGGAACACACCAAAGGGGCGCTGGAGAAGGCGCAGGCCGAGATCGCAGATCTGCGTCTGGCCCTGCAGGTGCAGGGCGAGGCGACCACCGCCCTGCACGCGGATATGACAAACCTCACCACGGCCAATAGCGCGCTGGAAGAAGAGGTCATTTTCTACAAGAGTCTCATGGATCCAGGTAGCTTGGCGAAAGGCTTGCAGGTTGCGCAGTTCAGTGTCATCGAGGTGGACAAGAGTGCCCGCGAATATGGTTTCGAACTGCTCTTGACCCAAGTGGCCGTGCGCCGCAATGTCATTCGCGGGCACGTGCGGTTGGATCTCATCGGCCGTGTCGATGGCGTTGAACAGGTGCTGTCCCTCACAGAAATCGCTACCTTCAAGGACTATCCTGTACCGTTCAGATTTCGCTATTTTCAGGACGTCGCGGGACAATTGCAGTTGCCAGACGGCTACGAGCCGGAACGGATATTGGTCACTGCCACGCAAAATGGTAAAGAGGCTGTACAATCTTCTTTCGACTGGCAACCTGAAGAGGCTGCGATCTGAGGGCGGAATGGCCGAGACCGCCGATCCATTAGTTGTACCGAGCAGTAATGAGGACCGTTATGGCACGTAACAAGTTTCAAAAAGGCGTCACCCTGATCGCCAACCACACCGAGATGAAGGGTGATGTGATTTTTAAGGATCAGTTTTTTGTTGCGGGAAAAATCTCCGGTAACATCCAGGCGGAGGGCGACAAGGCGACCCTCATCGTCAGCGAGGAGGGCTTTGTCAGCGGTGAGATTCGCGTGCCGAATGTGGTGATCAGTGGGACCATCGAAGGCAACGTCTACGCGTCTCACAAGGTCGAGTTGTCCAACCAATCGAAAGTCAAAGGCAGTATCTACTACAAGTTGATCGAAATGCAGTTGGGTGCGCTGGTAGATGGGCAACTGGTCCATGACGAGAACCTGGGTACCCAGCCCAACGTGCATCCGCTCAAAACCGACATCGGCGAGTGATTTGATTCCAGGTCCCCTGTGGGAGGATAATCCGCCTCATGTTTGATACGACCTTAAACCGCCGTGCTTGCTGAGATTGAATTTACATCTGCCGCCGCGCAAAAAGTGAAGTCCTTGCGCGAACTGGAAGGCGACGATGAACTGCGCCTGCGGGTGTTCATCACCGGCGGTGGCTGTAATGGTTTTTCTTATGGCTTCACGTTTGACGACGACGTCGCAGAGGATGACGCGGTGATCGAGCGTGATGAGGTCTCGATGATCGTCGATGCGATGTCCTATCCGTATCTGGAAGGCTCACAGGTCGACTACGTAGAAGATCTCAACGGTGCTCAGTTTGTGGTCACCAACCCCAATGCCGCCAGCACCTGCGGCTGCGGTAACTCTTTCTCTGTCTAACCACCCGCGGTCCGATTGTCCCAGGCACGCACCACCCGTCGCGATGGCGACCGATGCTGAAGTGCAAGAAAGCTAAACCCGCGACTAAGCCGGGAAAATCGCACCGAGGATGCGCGGGCCCTCCGCTCCGGTTACCCCTGGCGCATTGGCTGGCTGCCCCGTCAGTGTGAGATGTGCAAACCAGGCGAAGGCGGCGGCCTCGATCGCGTCGCCGTCGTATCCCTTTGCTTCGCACGTCACGACCGAGCAGGCGGCCAGGCGGCGAAACTCGCTCAAGAGATGCTGGTTGTGGCGTCCGCCTCCGCACAGGATCAACTCATCCGGCGGGCTGGGTAGCGCATCGATCGCATCCAGCGTGCAGCGCACCGTGAGGGCCCCGAGGGTCGCCTGCACATCCGCGGCTGGATGTTTTGCAAGGTCGAAGCCGCCCAGCCAGTTTTCATTGAAGTATTCTCGACCGGTGCTCTTCGGCGCCGCCCGTTTGAAATAACCGTCGTCCAGCAGCGCGGTGAGCAAGTCCTTATCGGTCTGTCCGCTCATCGCCCAACGTCCATCAGCATCATAAGTGCCGCTGTGATGGGCCTGATACCAGGTGTCGAGCAGACAGTTCCCCGGTCCCGTGTCGAAGCCGCGGATGTCCTCCCCGAGCAGCGATATGTTGCTTATCCCGCCGATGTTCAGCACCGCGATCAGCTTCCCCGCTTGGGCGAACAGGGCGGCATGAAAAGGTGGTACCAGGGGCGCACCTTGGCCGCCGGCGGCCACATCGCGTCGGCGAAAGTCCGCCACCGTGGTGATGCCGGTAAGCTCGGCGATGCGGGTCGGATCACCGATCTGCCAGGTAAATGCATCGGATTGCGGTGGTGGTCTGTGACGTATGGTCTGTCCGTGACTGCCGATGGCACTGATATCCTGCGCCTTGAGTTTGCAGGATTGTATAAACGCCTGGATGGTCGTGCCGATGAAAGTCCCGAGCTGCGCATCCGCGTGTCCGATCTCGTCAGGATCGCACTGTCGACTCTGACCCAGCGTGAGCAAGCGGGTTCGCAGTTGGGCCGGAAGTTCGAAGGTGCTCGCGTGCAGAATCTCGATGTGGTTGTTGGTATCGACGCTGATGGCGGCCAAATCCAGGCCGTCCACGCTGGTGCCGGTCATGCAACCGATATAGGAAGTATTGGTCATCGCCCCATGGCGAGGGCAACTTC
>JBCCHL010000203.1:0-6929 GCA_039028775.1 Pseudomonadota bacterium
CATCGGGCCACGGCGTTGCCTGGAGCAACGGATGAGTGGTTCTCCGGGGATCGGGTCCGGCGTTGAATCGGCATCATCACCCAAAACGTCGACAACCTGCACCAGAACTCCGGTGTGCCGGACGAACTGGTCGTCGAATTGCATGGCAATGCGAGTTACGCCACCTGTCTGAATTGCGGCAAGCGATACGAACTGGCAGACCTGCGCGAGCAGTTCGAAGCCCGCGGTGAGGTCGACGCTTGTAGCAGTTGCGGCGGTATCATCAAAACGGCAACGATCTCCTTCGGTCAATCGATGCCGGAGATGCAGATGCAGCGTGCAGCCGAGATGATCGACGCCTGCGATTTAGTGATAGTGCTAGGCTCTTCGCTGAGCGTGTACCCAGCCGCGAGCTTTCCCGAATTCGCCAAGAGCAACGGCGCCAGGCTTGCGATCGTCAATCGCGAAGAGACCCCGCTCGACAGCATCGCTGACGTCGTGGTGCGCGAGCAGATCGGCCCGACCATGGCCCTGGTTGTCGGCCTGAATTGAGCGGCTGACCTCTTCAGTCGAGCAGCGTGCGGGCGATGCGCTCCAGGTCCCGGAGGTTGCGCAGTGGACTCACATAACGTGTGCAGGGGGCATACAACGGCATCAGCGAGTCGCCGGTCTGCCATTGGGAAGTCGGCTCCGGGTTCAACCAGATCAATCCCCCGCACCGCTGACCGAGGCGCCGCCAGAGTGGAAGCTGAGCGGGCAGATAGTTGCTGCGTGCATCCCCCAGGACGATGATCTTGGACCGGGCTTTGATACTGCCTTGGGTAAGGCGCGCGAACTGCGCGGCAGCCGCGCCGTAGTCGGTGGTTCCGTGCCCCCAGCGCGAGAGAATTTGCGCAAAGCCCCCCTCCCCGCTCAGGTCTGGCAATTGCGCGGTAACCTCACCGAGCGATGCGGAAAACACAAAGCAGCGAAGGCTCGGCAATTCATCTTGCAACTGCTGCATCAGCAAGAGAAAAAAGTGCGCCATACGAGACATCGAACCGCTGATATCACAGATCACAAAGACGCTGGGTTCGCGCCGTCGTCGCGGTCGGAAAAACAACTTCATAGGAACGCCGTCGCAGGCCACGCTCGCCCGCAACACGGCCGGCACATGCAGCCGTAACCGGCTGCGCTGCTTGCGTTTACGGCTGCGTTGTCGCTTTAACTGGGCTGCGAGCGTCAGGATCGCGTCGCGCATCTGTGCGTCATAGTCGGGCGGCAGCGTCGACAGTGGCTGCTCGATGATGCGCGCTTGCAGCTGCTGATGATCACCCTGTAATTGGTGGTGAGCGGCAAGCCAATCGTCCACCACCCCTTGCAGACGCTGGTGGGCAAAACCGAGACTGCTCGCCACCGGCCATGCATCGGTCTCCTGCGCCTCGCGCCAGGCGCGAGCAAGTTCATCCAGTCCCAGGTACGTCTGCAGGTAGCGCGCTGCTCGAGGTTTGTCGCGCAAGCTCTGCACCGGCGGCAGACGCTCGCTCGCAGCCCACATCAACTGAGCCAAGCGGCCTTCGCGCACCGCGCGCAGGGCATTGCGCGCATCGACGTACTCACCATCCATCAAAAACCGGTCGAGCGTCTGCCAGGTGGTTTCGTCCTGCACAATCGTTGCATCCGCAGGCACACGGCTGGAGAAGAACAGCGCAAAGCAGGCGCTGAAACGCAACTTATCTTCCAGCGTTTTGGCCAAAGCCATCGCCAGGGCATCATGCAGCAGGCGACGATCCGCTGTGCCGACCTGCCGCCAGACCTCACCGGCAGTCAACGTTTCCGCCGGGCTAACACTGACGTCCATGCGTCGCAGGGCCTGTACAAAACTGGCAAGTGTTCGATCCATGGCTATATGTTAACTTGTCGGATAGACAAATTTAGCCGCCTGTACGTGTGTTAGAAGATGCAGATGCAAACCTCCGCCGAAGAATTGTTGTCCGTCCTTGCACGCCTGGTACCCGACTGGGACCTGAGCCTGTTCGGCAACATCGAGTTTCTGGAAGGCGGTTACAGCAACCAGAACTTTATGCTCAGCTACGCCCAGCGTCGCTACGCGCTGCGCATTCCGGGACCGGCACAACCGTACGTCGATCGTCATATTGAAGATGCATTCTACAAGGTCCTGCCCGAAGGCGTGGGCACCAACCCGGTCGCATTTGATCGCGCCAGCGGCGCGATGCTCACGCCGTGGGTCGAGGGCAGGCTGCTGATCGATGTCTGGCAGAACTTCAACCCCCAGGACCTTGTGAAGTATCTCGTCGACCTGCACCGCAAGTTACCGGAGAGCGAACGCGCCTACGATGTATCGTACCTGCTCACCCACTGGCTGCCCGACGATTCCCTCGCGCGCCCAGTCGACTTCCAACCGACCGGCACGCCGGAGGTTTCGATCACCTGTCACAACGATCTGAATCCCTGGAACATCATCGTCACGGACGGCGGCTGGATTACACTCGACTGGGAGTTTGTAGGGCGTAACGACCCACTGTTCGACCTGATCTCCCTACATCAGGGGCTGGGTCTCGAGGATCGTGACCTACTCGGAATGGCAGAGCAGTATGTGCGCAAGACCGCTCACCCGGCCCAGGACCCCGCTACCCTCGAAGACGCCTTGCATCACAACCTCAGACAGTTTTGGCTGCGCGAATATGCGTGGGCTGAGTATCAGCTCTCACAAGGCAATCAACGCAAGGAAATAGCCGATCAGCGCGACATCGCCATCACCAAGTTAGAACTCGATATCGCAAGTTGATTTCAGGCCGGTATGATTCCGACCTCGGCCAATCCTCGCAGTGCATTGCGCAGGCGGTGATCACCCTGTCCATGCACCTCGTAGAAACCGACACCACAGCGCTGTAGATCGTTCAGATATAACTCATACAGACGTTCCCGCTCGCCTGGATGCTCGCGCAGTGGGTCGGGTTGCCAAGCGATGTCCGGCGCGCACAGCAGATAGTATCTAGGTTGGGTGAGTTGGTTGGCGTAGGCCTCCTGCAGAGCGGCCGGGATCGGTCCGTAGCGCTCGCTCCACCAGATCCGCAATACCTGCAAATCCGTATCGCAGACGGGCGCATCAAGCTTAGCCTCCGCATCCAGATGCCACTCCGCGAGGTGTAGCAGATCGCTGGCGCGGTATGGTCTGGGCAGGCGCTCCAGATAGCCACGCGCATGTTCTTCGACCCAAGGCCGTTCGAGCGCTGCAGCCAACAAGCGGCTCAAAGTTGTCTTGCCGCAACTCTCGGGCCCGGTCACCACTATGATCATGGCTGTCCTATCTTTCGCCGATCACCGCCTGCCCGGCATCGTGCTGACCTTTTGTGTTCATCTCGACCGAGCGCTGCCAGGCGCGCCAGCCCAACACCGCCATGATGAGGTAAATGCCGTACAGCGCTGCATACAGCTCCACTCCTTTGACCAGGTAGAGCACGATCTGGACAACGTCTACGACAAACCAGAGCACCCAACTCTCCAGGTACTTGCGCGCCGACATCCACATCGCAACAAAGCTGGCCACGGTAGTGAAGCTATCCGGGTACGGCAGCGCCGCATCGCTCCAGGTTGCAAAACCGAAACCCATGGCCAGGGAGCCCGCGATAATCACGGCACCGGAACCGAACAACGCACGCGACGTCATGCGCGCCACCTGCAAATCTCCCGCCGCCCGTCGCTCCACGCCACCGTAGCGCCAGAAGTACCAACCGTATGCGTTCATCCCTACGTAATATGCATTGAGCACCACATCGGCGTAGAGCTGCAGGCGCCAGACCACAATGATGGTGATCACGGCATACGCCAAACCGATTGGGAAAGTCAGATAGTTTTCCCGGATCAGCAGCACCACACACAACAGGCCGCTCAAGAATCCCAGGACTTCCAGCCAGTTGCTCAGCAAATACTCGATCACGCGCAATCCTCATCAAAACAGCGCGCAGTTTAGAGTCAAACCAGCGCAGAACAAAGGCCGTCCCGCTGATTCACATGCGGCCTCAGCCACGGCAGTCGTCGCAGCGAGGTCACCCGCCCAACATGCTTTGAGAGCCGTTACACAGACTTGTTGCTCGCCGTCGTGTCCGACAACGGCACCGGAGCTTCGCCATGCAGGTAATACAGCGAGAACGGCCGTAGGTATTGAGGGCTGAATCCCGGATGGGAAATGTGGGTGTCATCAGCGGGCACAAAAACCACCCGCCGCAGACGGCGACTGCCGCTGAGGGACGGTTTGCGAGGATCTACACTGATCGGGTCGTACATAGCGGGTAACATCCTGTGACATGTCTGCACTCTTGTACAGGAGCAGGGTGGCGCCAAAGGGCAAGCCGTCCGCAGAAATCGTGCAGACGCTGCGCAATTTCTGACCCACGCATCGCGCGCCAAACGCGCTAAACTATCCGTCGGACTTACAGCCGAAGCGGGGACAGGACCTTGGCCAAACATATCGCGATCGTTGAAGATGATCCCGATCAGCGGGCGAACTACACGGATGCCATCGGCAAGAAAGGCTATGAGGTCATCGCCTATGGATCGCGCGAAGAGGCCATCGCAGGGTTCGATGAGACCATGCCGGACCTGGCCATTCTGGACATCATCCTGGGTGAGGAAGTAGATGCGGGTTTCCAGATCTGTCGGGAGTTATTGACCCGTGAGCCACAACTGCCGGTGATCTTCCTCACCGAGCGTATCGACGAGATTGACAAGATTTCAGGCTTGCGCCTCGGTGCCTGGGATTATTTACCCAAACCGATCTCGCTGGACTATCTAGCCGAACGTATCTCTTCGCTGTTACGCATTTCCGAAACCCGTTCCGAAGAACGAGATCCGGAAAGTTCTGCCGCCAAACAGATCGGAGACCTGGCACTTGACCAAGACGCCCTACTCGTATCCTGGCGTGGCAGTCGCATCGATCTGTCGGGGACAGAATTTCGCATGCTTGCCAAACTGGTACGGATGCCTGGGCACGCGGTCAGCTACGAGACTCTGATGAACGCCACGATGCAGAGTTTGGTGACGAACAATACGATTAACACGCACATGCGCAACATCCGCAAGAAATTCGAACAGGCCGATGCCGATTTCGCCTGCATCAAGAGCGAATACGGCTATGGTTATCGCTGGTCTGCACAGTGAAACTCGGCGATCGCATCCGCGGCCCGCGCCTGGGGACCAAGCTCGCCATGCTCGGGCTCGTACTGCTGGTTGTACCCTACTTCAGTTACCGCCAATTGGTGGAGATGGAGCAGATCCTCGTCCAATCCCAGTCTCAGGCGCAACTGCTGACCGCCGAAGGGATATCTACACTTTTTAACGGGCGCGATGACCTGTTCGATGATCTGCCGGTCACGTTAGACGATTTTGAGCCGCTGTTTGCGCAGCCGCTACAGAACGTCGTTCGCCTCGACGGTAGCGTGGAAGAATGGGACGCGGCGATCCGCGAGGACTTTCTGACCTTTCGTCGCCAGGCTGACGATCCCGATGGCAACCTGCAACTGCGCCTGGCGGAGCGCGATGAGCAGGTCTACGTGCACGTGGTCCTGCGCGATGACAAGCTCGTCACACGCGATCCTGAGGTCCTGCGCCTCGACAACGCGGACCACCTGCAGATCAAGTTCATCCGCGCCAACGGTGAGGACGGACGAGTTTCCCTGGTACTGGAACCGAACGGTACTCTCACCGCATTCGAAATGGATGCCGACTGGCGCTTCGCAGCAACCGGCACGGCCGCACGCAACATCCAAGGCGCCGTACAGCGCTATTCAGAGCGCACGGAAATTGAGTTTCGTTTCCCCCTGGAAATGCTCGGCTCGCGGCGCTATTTCGGACTCAGTTGGACAGATGTGGACGACCCCGACACGCGCGCGCTCGCAGGCCTCACCCAGACTCTGCCGAGCGCGGGTAAGCGCTCCTTCGATCTGGTGGTCCTGCGCTCCGCTGAGGTGCGCAACATCGTCCAGGGACTGGGTTTTGCCGGTGCCCGCATCCTGGTCATCGACAGCGAGCAGCGCATCCGGGCCGAAACCGGAGCGCTGCAGAACGAGACGGGCGAACTCGAAGACGAGAGTTGGATGGCGGGTGCGCGCGCATGGTTCGAATCCGTCCGACCGTGGGTGCACAGCGCGGTGATGGGCGAGATCTACGACTCCCGGCTTGAGACACCGGACCAGAGTTCCGCGGGCGAAACGGCGATTATCTCCAGCCTTTCCGGCGAACCCATCGCGATCCGCTCCAGCACCGAAGCGCAGAACGACATCATCCTCGCCGCGCATCCGATCGTCTCGTCGGGCAATGTGATCGGTACTGTTGTCGTGGAGCAGAACATCGACGACATCCTGTCTTTTCAACGCAACGCGCTGGAGCAAGTCGTGTTGTTATCTTTGTTGTCCTTGCTGCTCGTCATCATCGCGCTGGTGGTATTCGCCGGACGCCTGGCTTGGCGCATTCGTAATCTACGTCGCGAGGCCAGCGCCGCGATCGATCCCTACGGGCGCCTGCGTACCGACGAGCTGGTCAGCGAAATGCGCGCCGGAGATGAAATCGGAGATCTCGCACGCAGCGTCTCCAATATGTTGTCCAAACTCCATCGCCACAACACCTTTCTTGAGAGCATGCCCCGCACGCTGCGGCACGAAATAAACAATCCTCTCAACACGCTTTCGACATCCTTGCAGAATCTCGCTCAGGAGTTTCCTGGCCTCGATGACAGCAAATATCTCGCGAGCGCCCAACGGGGGGTCACGAGGATCGGCTCCATTGTGCAGAATCTCGCGGATGCGGCGAACCTCGAAGATGCCCTCGACGCTGAAGATCTGGAGCCCATCGACCTCGACCTGCTGGTGGAGAACTACGTCGCTAACTGCAAACTGAATCATGGCAATGATCAGTTTCACTATCGCGGCCCCGGTCATCCTGCGGTAGCAATG
>JBCCHL010000204.1:0-6924 GCA_039028775.1 Pseudomonadota bacterium
CACCCGGTCACCGAGATGATCACCGGTCAGGACCTGGTCGAGTGGCAGCTGCGCGTTGCGGCGGGAGAACCGCTGCCCTGTGTTCAGGAAGATCTGGTGATCCACGGCCACGCAATAGAAGCACGGGTATATGCGGAAGACCCACACAACAATTTTCTACCCGCGGCTGGCGAGATCACGCTGCTGCGCGAACCGTCGCCGAGTGCGTATGTGCGCATCGACACGGGTGTGGTTGAGGGGGATAGCGTGGGGGTCTACTACGACCCGATGATCGCCAAACTCATCACCTGGGATCTGGATCGCGAGCGCGCGTTGCAGCGCATGGCCGCCGCGCTGGCAAGCTACGCCATCGCAGGGGTGCGCACCAATCTGACCTTCCTCGGCCGCGTGGTCGAGCACGAGGCTTTTAAAGCGGCGGATCTCAGTACCGGGTTCATCGCTGCGCACGAGTCAGCGCTGTTGGAAACAGCACACTTGCCCCAGACGGAGGCCTTGCCGTTGGCGACTTTGTTTTTGCATCTGCGAACCGCGGCTGACGTTGACGGTTCTTCCCCTTGGCATCGTACGGATCACTGGCGGGTAAATGCGCCAAACGCGTGGGATCAACGGCTGCATCTGGATGGTATTGAGCATGAGCTTCGCGTCACGTCTATGGGTGCAGGTGAGCTGCAGATTGAAAGCGAGCTGGGTCAGGTGCTGATTCATGGTCGTCTGCAAGGCGACGCCCTGGTGGCAACCTTGAACGGTCACGTCATGCGTGCGCTGGTAGCAGCCCACGGGGAGGGTTTTGTTGTTCAGGTCGGCGCTCTACGTGCGGAGTTTGCACCGTGGCGTGCGGATCTCGGAGACCAGGTGGGCGACTTGCTGGTGGGTGGGTTTAACGCCCCGATGAACGGCGCGATCGTTTCCGTCTTGGTCGAACCCGGTCAGGCGGTTGCCGCAGGAGATACCCTGGTGATCATGGAAGCCATGAAAATGGAACATGCCATCAAAGCGCCGGTCGCTGGCGAGGTGACGGAGATCTTCTACGCGCCAGGGGATTTGGTGGAAGGTGGCGCACCATTGCTCGGTTTTGTCGGCGCGGCATGACGCAGGGATAAATCGAGCGGGGTGGGTATTCGAACAGCGCGCGTCAACCGCCGGTGGTGGTCGTGTCACCCCATACCCCCCGCGCCGCCTTCCGCAACGCCGCTCTGAAGACCTGGCGTGCCTGGTCCGCATCCGCATCGGCTTGGCGTTTGAGGTGGTTCGAGACCTGTAGGTAGTAGCCCGCCTGAATCGCGTCGTACCACGTAGCATCTATATCTTGCAGGTAAGGATCGGCAGCCAGTGCCGCACGATCCACGTACGCTGCGACGAATGCCAACAGCGACGCGTCTGCGAACCACTCGGCTTGGCCAGCTTTTTCAAGCCGATGATTGATCGGGGCGAGGTATTCGATCATCGGAAGATTGTCCGTGTTGAGGGCGACGTCGGCGAACAGGGGTTCCTCCGCCAGCAGGTGGCCGGCGTAGTGTGCGATCAACGGGATCGTGTCGCCATCCGGGTCCAGGTGTTGTCGGAGTGCCAAGCGCGATGTCTGCAGCAGCGGTGATTGCGCGTCGAATCGGTCGGCGTCGCGATGGCCCATCAAAGCGAGTACCGCTTTGTCGCCCCAGAAGTTTCCGCGCCACATCGTGACTCTCGGGAATACCTCGAGCATGGTCCGCGCGACAATGGCGAATTCCTGCTGGGTCATCTGGTAGAGGGGTAACCACTGGACGTACATGCCACCGGGCTCTAAGCGTTGCAATGCGGTGGTGTAATGCTCGATCGTATAGAGGGTGCCGGTGCCTGCTTTCCATGGCACAAACAGATCGCTGATGATCAGATCAAAATGCTCGCGCAGGCCACGCAATACGTTGCGACCGTCTTCTGCGATGACCCGGGCGCGGGGGTCATCGAACAGTCCGTTTGTGTAGTCGCCGAAAAATTCCCGGGACGCGTCGATCACGCTCGGCGCAACCTCGGTGACCACGAGGCGTTCGATGTCGTATTTAAGTGCAGTACCGGCAGTAATGCCGGTCCCCAAACCGAGATAGAACACCCGCTGCGGATTCTTGTGCAGCAGCATCGGCAGATGGGTCTGGGTCTCCTGCGTCGCCATGTCGCCGGTGCCGCCGAGGGTGTACCAGTTGTTCAACTTGGTTCTTAAGAAAACCCCTTGCCGCACGACGGCAACCGTTGCATCGGCGCCTTCCCAGACTTTGAGCAGCGTCTCCTGGCGCTTGATCGGATCGATGCGCACCGTCGGCAGACGGCTGGTATCCAACAGTGTGGTCAGCAGCAGCATGCCGGCGAGCGGCGTTGCGTGTAACCAGCGGTTTTCGGGTGAGTGTCGCAACAGCAGCCAGATAGCAGCGGTGAGATAGAGGGCCGCCATCAAGCGTAGGCTGGACCAAAGCCCCAGCCAGTCGAGGAGTAGGAAACCAGCGGCGATAGAACCGGCAATCGCCGCAACCGTATTGGTCGTAACCAGGCGACCCACGGCCTCTCCGGGTCCGTGGTGGCCGCTTTCTGCCAGTTTAAAGAGATAAGGTAAGAGCACGCCGATCATGCATACCGGGATGCCGATCACGGTGCTGCTCAACCAGGCGATCTCGACCAGATAGCCGGCAAAGTCGGCATCCCCACCGACGTAGCCTCGGGCTCCGCCCATCGCATGAAACAGTAAAGGCGAGATGGCGACCAGTAAACCGGTGGCGGTGAGTAACAAAGGCACGAACCACTTGGCGTCGAACTGTTGGCGCGCGCAGGCGCGAGCGATAGTACCGCCGATAGCGAGCGCCAGTAAAAAGACGGTGAGGATCGCCGCGTAGGTATAGACGGAGTTCTGCAGAACCTGGGCAAACATGCGTATCCACAAAACTTGAAGGGCGAGTGCCGTGAAACCGGACAGTGCTGCCAACGCGTGCCACTCGCGTGGGCTGTATGGGTTCCCGGGCGGTGGAGCGCTTGTGGTTGCCGGCTTTGGCGGCTCAAGCGCGCTCCCGCCTGGGGTTGGGGCAGAGGTTGTATGGTGGGTGCGGTCAACGGCATAGGCGATCAGTCCTACCAATATCGTGGCCGCCATCGCCCCCAGATAGGAGACTTGGAAACCAAACGTCTGAGGCAGGAAGAACCCTGCAGCGAGGGCACCGCTGGCAGCGCCAAAGGTGTTGACGGCGTAGATAGCCGCTGCGCGTTGGCCCATCAGTGTATGGTTTCTCTCGATGAGGTACTGCGTCATCATTGGCAGGGTGCCGCCCATGAAAAAAGCAGCCGGAAAAAACAAGGCGAAGGCGAGGACAAACTTGATCAACGTAAATACGGCAGGGTTGTCACCCAAGGCGTTGAACAAGGTCTGGTAGACGCCGTCATAGACCACAAACACCCCAAAGTAGAACACCGCGCTGGCGGCGACCCCGAACTCGAGCAGCGCGTAACTTCGCAACGGGCGAGCGACCGTAGAGGCGCGTCGTCCCCAATAGGCATTCCCCGCCGCGATGCCCGAGAATAAAGCGGCCAGGGTGGCCGCAGCGGCCTGCGCACTATTCCCGAACAGCAGGGAGAGTTGCTTCATCCACAAGATTTCGTAAACCAGGGCGGTAGCGCCTGACGCTAGGAACAGCGCGGCGGCGATCAGGAAGATCGCGACGCCTGGTGGTTGGGTTGTCCCTGGACGTGGGTTCACGGGTGGGGTCTGGCTCGGCTACAACTGTGGCGCATTATGGCGCAGGGCAACTACCAACAGCCAGCGCAGCTCGCATTAGGGTGTATAGCGGCTCGAATGTTGAATGGCCGGAAGGCTCAACCAGCGTCGCTGGACTTTATCTTACCCAATGTTGCGCGGTCCTGTTCATGGGCGGCTTTCATGCGGGCAAGGGTTTCCGGGTCGAGTGCGGCCACGCTCATGAAATCCTCTTTCCAACGCTCGTCTTCCGCCCAGATCTGGGGCGATGCGACCGTGATTTGTGCTTGCGCCGCATCGAACAGGCTCAGCGCACCGCTCAGGGTTGCCGCCTGGGATGTGGTGTCATGCGGCTTGCCCGCCGAGTGACCGAGTGGAAAATCGCTCCAGAAAAATCTTGCCACGCCGGTACTTTCGACAATGTCGCGGGCGCAGCCCATGACCACGGTGGGTATGCCGTTGGCCTCCAGGTGTCTGGCGATCAAACTGACCGACTGGTGACAGACCGGTCACGTGGGGACCAGCAGGGCGACATCCGCGCCCATGTCGCGACAGGCCTCGAGCGCGGCCGGGGCATCCACTTCGCGGGTCACTCGCTGGCTGCGATTGGTGGGAACGCCGACCAGTTCGGGGCACAGTGCGCCCACTTCGCCGGCGCGCTCTGCGGCCTGCAGCGCGGCGACTGGCAGCCAGGTGTTGGGATCATCCGCGGCACAGTGTTTGCGATCATAGCCAATGTGTGAGATGCGCAGGTCCGGTATTGGTTCCAGCGGGGCGGTAAACACCTTAAAAAACTTGGCAGCTGCGTTGTACTTAGCGCCGGGACCCTGATCACCCAACTCCGGGTTGAAGGGGGCGGCCGTGGTCAAGAGCGCCAAACGGGCTTGCGCCAACGGCTTGGTGCTCGGGCTGAACGGGGTGTCCTGGTTATGCGCCCAGTCATAGGGCTGATAACCCTGGGCCCCATAGTAGGCGCGGGAGCGGGGGATATAGTCGATCACGTCGGCCTCCTCACCGGTCTAGGCAGGTTCCATTAAAGCAGGTAATGTGAACTTGTGCACTGACGTGCTATGTGAACCGAGGGGAGAAAACAAGATGATCAACTGCCAATTCCTGAAGCGGCGACTGCTGCTGTTGGGCTGCAGCTTGCTGTGCGCCGCGGCCGGCCAGAGTGTCGGCGCGCATGACGAACCGATGACCCTGGACGAACTCTTGGCGGCGTTCAACTGGGATCTGAAGAGCGCCGAGATCCGCACCGAGAAAGTCGCGGACAACTTCTATGTGCTGTTTGGCATTGGTGGCAATATCGGCGTCAGCGTCGGCCCCCAGGGTGTCTTGATCGTCGATGATCAGTTCCCCGAGTTGATTCCCAAGGTGGGTGACGCGATCCGCGCCATCGGCGGCGGTGCGGTCACCTTTGCGGTCAACACCCACTGGCACTTCGACCATGCGGAAGGCAACCTGGCGTTGGGTCCCGGCGGTACTTGGCTGGTGAGTCAGGCCAACTCGCGGCAGAAGATGCTCGATGATCACGTGATTAACCTGGTGGTGGCACAGTACGAACAAAAGGCCTATCCCCAGACCGCGCTGCCGGTGATCACCTATGACGATACCATGCAGTTTCACTTCAACGGCCAGCAGGTAGATCTGCTGCACTTTGGCCCTGCGCATACCACCGGCGACACAGCGGTAATCTTCCGCGGCACCAACGCGGTGCATCTGGGTGACGTCTTCAATCGCGGTTATCCGTTTATCGACGCCGACAATGGCGGCGATCTGGCGGGCATGATCACATTCTGCCAAGCGGTCCTCGACACGATCGATGCAGACACCATCGTCATCCCCGGGCATGGCCCGATCAGCGACTATCAAGGTCTAGCCGACTACATCACCATGCTCGAACACGTCCATAAGGAGATGGTCAAGATGGTGAAGCGGGGTAAGAGCCTGGACGAGGTCAAAGCTGCCCGCATCACCGCCAGGTTCGATCCGATCTATGGCAATCCAATGCAGAACTTCATCGATCGCGCCTATACCTCGGTCAAGCGCGAACTCGGCAAGTAGGCTATAGCGGCTCGTCGTACAGGGCGACCAGATCCGGAATGCGGGCGAGCATAAACAAGCCCGCGCCGGACAGTGCACACCCAATGGTCAAGAGCGCCAGGCTGATCGTCAGCGTCAGCATTAGGGTGATGAGCCCGGCAATCACCAAGAAAGCGCCTGCGGCAAAGCAGCCGAGGCCCATATGTTCACGTCGTTTCACTTGATCGGGGTTGAGGATCATAAGCTGGCGCTGCTCCTTTGCAGTCGGTTTCACATCCGCTGTGAAAGGTAACGATCACGGTCAGGCATCGGTTGACACAAGATGCCTGCCAAGGTGTGCGAACTATAGTTTTGGGTCGCTATATTTCAAGCTCGATGGACAAAAACCGGCTATAAGAGTGGGAATTTGGTCGTCGCTTAAAGATCCGACAACTGCGGCAGCACGGCGGTGCAAAAAAGCGGGTCCGAAACATCCAGGTGCAGCATCTCGATGCCGAGCGCGCGGTATTCGCGGATGCGCTCCAGCACCCGCTCCGGCGAGCCGATCAGGCGCGGCGCGTAGCCTTCGTTGGTATCCAGCACACTCAACGGATCTGCTTCGCCCCACATGCCCTGCGCGCCTTCGCTCAGGCGGGCGTGCCGTCGGGCGACAAGATCTGTGTCAACCTGGGCCAGGCGGCGGTCGATTTCGTCCCAAGCCTGCGCATCCGTATCCCGACACAGCGGGGCTGCGTACATCGCGAAGCGGACCTCTCGGCCCGTTTGGCGGCAGGCCGCGCGAACTTTCTGGATAATCCCCTCGATGCGTTCCAGATCGCCACCGTTCAAGAACATCCAGTCTGAATGCTGCGCGGCCATCTGGATGGCCGCGTCGCTCTGGCCGCCCTGGAATACCTGTAGTGGGTTTTCCGGGAAGGGTTCGAGGTGGAGATTGTCGGCCTGGTAGTAAGCGCCTTGATAGCTGTAGGGTTGCCCGTGCCAGGCGCCGCGCAATACTTCGATAAACTCCGCCGAGCGCCGGTAACGCTGGTCATGGTCGAGCTTGTCGATGCCGTACATGTCGAATTCCTGCATGTTCCAGCCGCTGGTGACGTTGATCGCCCAGCGTCCGCCGCATACGCGATCGAGCGTAGCCCCCCACTTGGCAATGGCGGTAGGTTGGAAGAACCCTG
>JBCCHL010000205.1:0-6881 GCA_039028775.1 Pseudomonadota bacterium
AATTTTTTTACCATTCCATTCAACTCCTCTACCGTCTCATTCAAGGCTTTGGTGCGTTCTTCCACTTTATTTTCTAATTCTTGTTGGTAGTCTCGGATAGTTGCAGACGCACCCTTCGAGCAGACCGAGCTTAACCAGGCCGCGCACGAGTGCGCGGACCGCCGCCTCATGTGGCGCATTGAAGTGCTCACCCGGGCGACAAGCCCCGATCGCGTCTCGATTGGCTTGCAGGACGATGGCGTAGATGTCCTTCTGCGGCTTGGTGAATTTGCCGGTGGCCGGAAAGGTGCGGGTCACGTCCGCGGCATAGTGTTCATACTCACAGCCGGCATCGATCAACACCAGATCACCCTTTTCGATGGTGGCGTTGTTCTCGACATAGTGCATCACACAAGCGTTAGCCCCACTGCCAATAATGCTGGGATAGGCGGCACAACGCGCGCCATGGCGCATAAATTCGTAGGTTAACTCGGCGTCGAGCTGATGTTCGGTCATGCCCGGCGCACATTGGCGCATCGCCCGCTTGTGTGCCTCACAGGTAATGCTGGCGGCGCGCTTCATCAATTTCTGTTCGCGCTTACTCTTATAGAGGCGCAGCTCGTGGAGATAGTTTTTGAGCGCCACGATCTCGCCAGGAATCACCAATCCACCCGGCTCACGCTTGCGCAGCTCGCCCAGCCAACCGACCATGAGATTGTCGATATCGACGTATTCGCCCATGGTCATGTAGATGCGGCTACGCCCTTCGAGCAGCCCAGGCAGAATGTCGCCCATATCACCATAGGGGAAGGCGTCGTCCACACCCAGCATCTGCGCCGCACGCTCGGGTCCCATGCGCTCACCATCCCAGCGCTCCGCGACCGGGTCGCGCTCCGCGCAGAACAAAATAGTCTCTCCATGTTCGCGCCCTGGCAACAGCACCAGCAGGGCGGTGGGCTCAACAAAGCCGGTGAGGTAGTAGAGATCCGAGTCCTGGCGGAACTGATATTGAATATCCCGATTGCGGCGCTGCAACCCAGCGCCCGGAATGATCGCGATCGAACCCGGGGACATCATGCCGAGCATGCGTTGGCGTCTTTGTTTAAACTCGATTGCCGGCAGACCGCTCATTCCCGCCGCTCCGGGTCCATGAGGGTCAGCACCAGGACAGCCGCCACTTTGACATACTCGTAGAGTTCCATGAACGACGCTTCGTCCTGTTCATCCCCCTCCACGTCCTCATCCAGCCCGGAGATGCTGATGAAATCGTTCAGGATTTCCGCGACGTCGGGGGGGAGAGATTTGGGGTTGGTTTCCGGCGCCGCTGCGGCAAAGCCGCTGAGAAATCCCGCACACCACTCGGCCAGACCCACCAGGCGTACCGCGAGCACCTCATCGTCGTCCGGGACCAGGGGCGCAAAGCTGAAGTCTGTCGCGTAGAAGGCTTCCAGCGCTTCGCCGACAAAACCGGCCGCGGAAGTTTCGTCGATGAGACCTTCGGTGCCGACGAGTTGCACAAACTCACCAAACGGGAAATCACCCTCGGCGACCGATGCGAGCCCACACACCAACCCGTGCAATTCAGCGGGACTGACGGTGCTCGATGCGGCCGCGGCACTGGCTTCCAAATCTGTCATAGGCTGATTCTAGTCGCTCTTACTAGCCGCCACTATCCACTACATGATGCGCAAATACCACTATGCTCCCCCAAGCGACCCTGGCGACGACCTCGGTTGACGAAAAGCTGGCGAAATCAGTCGGGACGCGGATAATACCGAGTCTCGTAGGGGTGATTTGAAGATGAAGTTGGAGCGCGCACGATGACCAGGGCCCAGAGCGAACAGTTGAATGAACTGGAACGGCAGGTCGATGAATTGGTCAGCCTGACCGAGGTTTTGAGCAAGGAAAACCGAGCGCTGCGCGCGCAACAGAAAAACTGGTCCACCGAACGCGCCAAGCTGATCGAAAAAAATGAGCTGGCAAAATCCCGTGTGGAGTCCATGATCAGTCGTCTGAAAGCGCTGGAAAAAGACGGCGCACGCTGATCTTTGCGCCCGCAAGAAGCGACGGCAACGCGAACGCGAACGCGAACGCGAATAAGAACGCGAATAAGAACGCGAAAGATAGCGCAGCCGGGCGAGGTGACTGGCGAGTAAAACAGGCGACGCAATGAGATGAGGCAGATATGAGTACCATGACCGTCCAGATCCTTGGCAAAGAGTACCAAGTCGCTTGTCCGGAAAGCGAAGTTGAAGCCCTGACCCGCGCCGCGCGCTTCCTCGACCAGAAGATGGCCGAGATCCGTTCGACCGGCAAGGTGGTGGGAGTGGATCGTATCGCCGTCATGGCAGCACTCAACATCGCCAACGATTATTTGAGCGGACAGACCGCGCTCAACGAAACCCAGGATATGTTCGGCCATCGCATCGAGCAGTTGAGCTCGAAGGTCGACACCGCCCTGACCAACCACAAACAGGTCTGACGCCGCGTAACAGGCGCTAGCCTGGGCAGCACCCGGAGCAGAACACACCGATGCCCCCGACCTGGCGCATACGGACCGCCGTTGCCGACGATGCCGGACCCTTGGCGGTATTGGCCCGTGCCACCTATGTCCATGCCTACGCCGATGAGGTGGACCCGCTTCAGCTGCAAGCGCACCTGGAGCAGGAGCTGGCGGATGACGCGATCGCTCAGATGCTGGCGCGAGACCGGTTCTATCTGGCGGTTGGTGGCGAGACGACGGTAGGGTTTGTCCAGATCGGCCAAGTCACCGCGAGCTATCGCGAGCATGTTGCCGGCTTCGACCCCCAAGGCAGCGAAATCCGCCGGCTGTAAGTCGCCCACACCCACCAGAACCTCGGCATTGGCACACGGTTGATCGAACGCGCTGACCGCGACCCGCACATCGCACAGACACGCACCACCTACCTGACCACGTGGGAGACCAACCACGGTGCTCAGCGCCTCTACCGACGGGCAGGCTTTCGCAAAGTTGGCCAGTTTCCGGAGTTTGGCGATGACGGCGCGATTAATGGCTATGAGCACATCATGGCGAGAGCAAACCCGAGCTGAGCAGAGCTGCGGGGCGAAACCGCCTTCCCGGATGATCGCACCACAGCTTTGCATAACAAGCGAAAGCAAACGCTGCGCCGGAATCGGCATCCGATGCTGCGCACCCGTTCGCAAGACATCCCCAGCACAGATCAACTCTCGCGAGCAAGCGTCGGTGCGCAAATTTGCCAGCGCCGTCCCAAAGCAGAGAAAGCGTTGCGATACAAGTCTTGGAGACCTTCACAATCGCGCTATACTGCACAGACTCCTGGGATGCTTGCCAGTTGGTCGCGTCCTTGAGCCGTTAGAGAAACCTCAGGAGACTCTGGGGACAACACTCGTGAGCATACCCAACTCGATGGGTCGCCTTAGGTGTTGCACAGACCTCCGCCTTGAACCATAACGGTTCAGGGCAAACCATCAGCGGCATCTCCGGGAGTACTTCTAAACGCCTTATCGGGCTGTCGCCATGTGTTCGACTCCTCGCAAAACCTCCGACGAATTGCGCACACACTACCGCGCGGCGCGGCGTGACCTGCACCATGCACAACGCAAAATTGCCACTGAGCAGATTCACCATCACCTCGATGGCCTCATCGCGCGACTGCAACCGAAACTGATCGCCGCCTATCTCGCCTTCGATGGCGAAGTCGATCTCAGCGCCTGGCTGCAGCGTTGCGGCACCCGGGTCGCGGTCCCGGTAATCGACCCGAAAACGCCGGGGCAGATGCATTTCGCCATGTGGTCTGAGCAGGCAACTCAAGCCAACCGCTTCGGTATCTCCGAGCCGGCTGACGCACCGCCAATCCATCCGGACACAATCGATCTGCTGCTCGCACCGCTGGTGGCCTGGGATGACACCGGCGTGCGCCTCGGCATGGGTGGCGGATACTACGATCGCTATCTGCATACCCACATGCTCGCGCATTCACGGCAGCACACCACGATCTACGGCATTGGGTTCACGTGTCAGCACAGCAGCAGCCCCTTGCCGCGGCAGTCCTGGGATGTGCCGCTGACGGCGCTGGTCAGCGAAGCGGGCATCACGCACTTCGCTACAGGGGATACCGACATCGGTTAGACTACCGCCGCTATCCGCTAAATACCGAGCAGACCACAATGGCAGTGCGAACAATCATCCGTATGGGGCACCCGACGCTGCGTCAACGCGCACCCGAAGTGCCGCCGGCGGACATCGGCAGCGCAGCACTCTCCGCATTGGTGGAGGATATGGTGGACACCCTGCACGACGCCGGTGGGATCGGCCTGGCCGCACCGCAGATCGACGAGCCTTTGCGTCTGATGATCATCGATATGCCGGGCGGCCCCAGCCGCTACGGCGAGATTGAGGCGCTTCCTCTAACCGTGTTCATCAACCCCAAGGTCAAGGTCCTGGACGCCTCGACGGCCGGCCACTGGGAGGGCTGCCTGTCAGTTCCGGGCCTGCGGGGTTACGTCGAACGCCCGCAGAAGGTGCAAGTGGATTTCATCGATATGGCGGGGCAGGCCCAGCAGCTCATCCTCGACGGCTTTCGCGCGACCTGTCTGCAACACGAATTTGATCATCTAGAGGGCCGCCTGTACATCGACCTCATCCAAGATACGCGCAAGCTTGCGTACGACGAAGAATACACCCGCTACGAGCTGTAGCGCAGCAACTTAACGCAGGAACAACTCGTATGCGGGGTTGTCGACCTCGGACCAGAAGCGATAGCCGATGTCGCTGAGATAGCCCTCCAGCTGTTTGCGCTCACGCGCTTGCGCCTCGAACCCCACTAACACGCGCCCGAACGCCGAGCCGTGATTGCGGTAGTGGAACAGGGTGATGTTGAAACGCTGGCCGAGGACACTCAGAAACTTGAGCAGCGCGCCCGGCCGCTCGGGAAATTCAAAGCGGTACAGAAGCTCGCTCATCTCCCCCACATTGCGACCGCCGACCATGTGCCGCACGTGGAGTTTTGCCGCCTCGTTGTTGGTCATGTCCAGCACCGCATAGCCCTTGTCGCCAAGCTGCGAGAGCAGCGACAGGCGATCCCGATCCGCACTGGTGGACAAGCCCACGTAGATGTGGGCATCACGCCCGGGACTGTAGCGGTAGTTGAACTCGGTGATTCCCCGCCTGCCCAACGCGCGACAGAACTTTAAGAAGCTGCCCTTGCGTTCATCTATGGTCACCGCAAACACCGCTTCGCGCTGCTCACCGACCTCCGCGCGTTCGGAAATGTGCCGCAGGCGATCAAAATTTACATTCGCACCGCTGATCACACACACCGCACTGTCGAGATCGTTGCTCTGCAGGTACTGTTTCAGGCCGGCCAGCGACAACGCACCGGCGGGTTCCGCCACCACCCGGGTTTCTTCGAACACGTCTTTGATGGCACCGCAGATTTCATCGATGCTCACTCGCACCACGGCATCGACATGGCGCCGCGCGATCTTGAAGTTCTCCGCGCCGACCTGAGCCACCGACACCCCATCGGCAAAAAGATCCAGGGTCTCAGCGGGCAGCCGCACCCGGCGACCTGCCTGCATGGCCGCGGCCAGACAGGCGGAGCCTTCGGCCTCCACACCGATGACCTTGGTCTTCGGATAAACATACTTTATATAGGCCGCCACGCCGGCGATGAGTCCCCCACCACCGACCGGGACAAAAACCGCCTCGGGTTGGCCTGGGAATTGATTGACGATCTCCATGCCGACCGTGCCCTGGCCGGCGATCACCTCCACATCATCGTAGGGGTGCACATAGGTCAGTCCGTCTTCGCGCTCGAGGCGGCGCGCCTCACCAGCGGCTTCGTCATAACTATCGCCGTGCAAAACCACCCTGGCGCCCAGGCGTCGCACCGCATCGACCTTGATGCTCGGGGTGTTGCGACCCATCACAATCGTAGTTGGCATGCCCAGCGTCCGCCCGGACATCGCCACGCCCTGGGCGTGATTACCCGCGGATGCCGTCACCACCCCGCGCGCGTGTTGCGCGTCGGTCAACTGCGCCATCTTGTTGTAAGAGCCGCGCAGTTTGAAACTGAATACTGGCTGCAGATCTTCCCGCTTCAGGTGCAACTGCGTGCCATAACGCGCAGACAACACCGGCGCCGCGGTCAATGGCGTTTCCCGCGCGAGATCATAGACACGCGAGGAGAGAATCTTCTTTACATACCTTTCGAGCATGGGCACCATTTTTTTTCCTGCGCTGCTCTCGGCGGGATGCCCCCAGGCCAGCAGCGCGTGTTATTACTTTCGAACAGCACCGTTCGACACTATTCGGTAAATATACTTGAGCCAAGATCAGCTGAAGCAAGCGGCGGCAAATCACGCCTTGGAACTCATCACGCCTAAACTCACCACGCGCAGCATCGTCGGCGTCGGCACCGGGTCGACCACCAACTTTTTTATCGATGCCCTGGGCCAAGCCAAACACCTGTTCGATGCAGCGGTATCCTCCAGCGAGGCATCCACCGAGCGCCTGCGCGCTCACGGCGTCCACGTCCTGGAACTGAACGCAGCGCCTCAGGTAGACGTCTATGTCGATGGGGCAGACGAGGTAAACCCTGCGCGGCAATTGATCAAAGGTGGTGGAGCGGCCCTCACGCGGGAAAAAATCGTCGCGGCGGTGGCCGATGAGTTTGTGTGTATTGTAGATGAAAGCAAGTGCGTTCCGGTACTCGGAAACTACCCCCTACCGGTCGAGGTGATCCCGATGGCGCGCAGCCACGTGGGCCGCGCGATCGTCGATCTCGGCGGTCAACCGCTGTGGCGCGAAGGGGTTGTGACCGACAACGGCAACTGGATCATCGATGTCCACGGCTTAGAGATCGAAGATGCGATCGGTCCAAGACCTTCGAAATCAC
>JBCCHL010000206.1:0-6866 GCA_039028775.1 Pseudomonadota bacterium
AGGTTGGTCGAAATTGGCGCGATCTGGTAGAGCCGCGTCTCGCGAAACTTGCGCTCTATGTGGTATTCCTTGGCGAACGCGAACCCGCCGTGGGTCTGCATACAGACATCCCCGGCCTGCCAGGAAGCTTCGGAGGCCAACATCTTCGCCATGTTGGCCTCGGCACCGCAGGGAAGGCCTGCATCGAACATGCGGGCAGCCTTATCCACCATCAGGCTGGCGGCTTCTACCTGGGTATAGGCCCTGGCGATCGGGAACTGCACGCCCTGGTTCTGTCCGATCGGGCGATCGAAGACGTTGCGCTCGCCCGCATAGGCCGACGCTTTGTCGATAAAATAGCGTCCGTCGCCGACGCACTCCGCAGCGATCAGAATCCGCTCGGCATTCATGCCATCGAGAATCACCTTAAACCCTCGGCCTTCGTCACCGAGCAGATTCTCGGCGGGCAGTTCCAGATCATCGAAGAACAGCTCGCAGGAGTGATGGTTGATCATCGATTCTATCGGGCGGATCTCCAGGCCATTGCCTTCCGCCGCTCTGACATCCACGATGAAAGCGGACAGCCCGTCGGTCTTCTTGTTTACCTTGTCTTTGTCGGTCGTTCGCGCCAGCAAGACCATGAGATCCGAATGTTGGATGCGACTGATCCAGACCTTCTGCCCGTTCACCACGTACTTGTCCCCAACTTTGCGCGCCGTGGTCTTGAGGCTGGTGGTATTGGTGCCCGTGGTCGGTTCGGTCACACCGAAGCTCTGCAGGCGCAACTCGCCGCTGGCGATCTTCGGCAGGTAGCGCGTTTTCTGGGCTTCGCTGCCGTGCCGCAGGACTGAGCCCATGACATACATCTGCGCATGGCAGACACCCGCATGGGCTCCCGAGCGGCAGACTTCTTCCATCACGGCCGAGGCCTCCAGCACGCCCAGACCCGCGCCGCCGTATTGCTCGGGGATGAGCACGCCCAGGAATCCGGCCTCGGTCAGCTCCGCGACAAACTCGCTGGGATAACCCAGGTTGCGGTCCATATCGAGCCAGTAGTCCTCGCCGTATTTTGCGCACAGCTGCCGTACAGCAAGGCGGATGTGTTCGATAGCGTCATCAGCCCCATCGACGCTGTCGGTCGGATTGCTTGTTTGGCCTTTGTTCACCCTCAGTCACCTTCATCCCAAATCTCTTCCACTAGCATGCGCAATCAGCTTCCCCTTGTCCATTTGCATCCGCGGCGATCCCGGTGGGTCGTGGCCAAGAGACTTGACCCCTGTGGCTCGGTAGGGGACGATCATCGGCCATAAGAACATACTGCGAGAGCGAGAGAGAGGGTTACATGCGTCTGTTACGAGCGATAGTTTTGATGTGTGCGTGCGCCGGTGTCTGGGCGGAACCCTACAAAGCGCCGCGCGCTCCAGGCGGCGTTCACCCTGATCTGAACGGCATCTGGCAGGCGCTCAACACCGCCAACTACAACATAGAGATGCACACGGCGAGCCACTCGATGCAGTTGCGCGAAGGTCCGATGGGTCCGCTGCCTGCGGTAAAAACCCTGTATTTGGGCGCGGTTGGTGCCGTCCCACCGGGACTGGGCGTTGTGGTGGGCGGTAAGATTCCTTACAAACCAGAAGCGCTGCAGAAGAAACTTGAGAACCAGGCCAATTGGATCGATCGTGACCCGGAGATCAAGTGTTTTCTGCCCGGAGTACCGCGCGCGACATACATGCCTCAGCCGTTCCAGATCTTTCAGAGCGCCGATGCCGTATTCATCGCCTATCAGTATGCGGGTGCAACGCGTGAGATCTACATGGACGATCCAGGCGAAGCGCCGATCGACAGTTGGATGGGGTGGTCCTATGGACGCTGGGAGGGTGATACGCTGGTGGTAGAGGTGACGGGTCAGCTGGACACCACTTGGTTTGATCGGGCCGGTAACCACCACAGCGCCGCCATGAAAGTCACAGAGCGTTATACACCGATGGGCCCCAACCATCTGCAATACGAAGCCACGATCGAGGATCCGGCAACCTTCACAGAACCCTGGACCATACGGATGCCTTTGTACCGACGCATGGAAGAAAATGCACAGTTAATGGAATTTCGTTGTGTCGAGTTTGTGGAAGAGTTGATGTACGGCGAGTGGCGCCGCGAGCCACTGCCGCGTTAGCGCTGGGGCTGGCCAAGCGGCTGTTGGCCGTCGGCAAGGGGTGGCCCTGTGCACGTACGGCAGGCAGTTCAAGAGATTCTTACCCACGGACGAGCTAGACCCACGTGGACAGAGAGATTTGCGAAACGCGCTACTTTCGGGGAGGGAATTATGCGTAAGGTGAAAGTTTCTGCCAGCACACGCACCACGCTGCGCGACATGGCACTGTTGGTATTGGTGCTGGGCTTGGGCTTCTCGGATTGGGCTGACGCTGCACCCGATCTTAGCGGGACCTACAACGTCGCCACGCTGACACCGCTGGAGCTACCCCAACGATTTGGCGACGCTCTCTACCTGACACCCGCCGAAGCCAAACGCATCAGCGCCCAGGACGCCGCACGCAAGCGCTCCCGCAATGCCGCAAGCGACCCCGATCGCGAGGCCCCACCGGAGGGTGGGGACGGTTCCGCGGGTGCGGCGGGCAACGTCGGGGGGTACAACACCTTCTGGATCGACAACGGCGAGAATACCTTCACCGTGGATGGGAAAATCCCGACGTCGATCATCACCTCGCCTAAAGACGGACGTCGGCCCCAACTCACAGCCGCTGGTAGGCGGTGGTTAGCACAGCGGCGCAAGGCCTTTCGCGAAAACTCCGGCACCGCTTGGTGGTTGGAAGAGGAGGGTCCGGGGCCCTACGACAATATCGAACAGCGACCCCTGCCGGAGCGCTGTATCCTGGGGTTCGGGCCGGTGGCCGGCCCGCCGATCTTTCCCACGCTCTACAACAACGTTAAACGCATCGTGCAGACCCCTGAGCATGTGATGATTCTCGCAGAGATGGTGCATGATGCGCGCATCATCCGCCTCAACGCGGAACACCGACCCGCGCACATCCGCACCTGGTTGGGAGATTCCATCGGCCACTGGGAAGGCGATACCCTGGTGGTTGAAACCACCAACTTCAATGACCAGCCGGCGCTGCGCGGGGCAACCCGCGACCTGGTGGTGGAAGAGCGATTCCGGCGCGACAAAAATGGCATGCTCATCTACAGTTTCAAAGTGATGGACGATAATGTCTGGACCGATAGCTGGGAAGGTACCTACCCGTGGCCTGAGACGCCGGACAAGTTGTATGAATATGCTTGTCATGAGGGCAACTACGCGATGGGTAACATCATGCGGGGTGCCCGCTTGTTGGAACAGGAGTATCTGCAGGAGACCAGCAGCGGCGACGATTGAGCGACTGAGGTAAAATTGCCGTAACATTCATTCGATGGCAGGATGTGCGCGGGCACACCTGCGGTGGATGTGCTAACTTTGCGGGTGGCAGTTAAACTGCCCGATCGCCTGAGGCGTCGCTGGTGTCAAAAGCAGATGCCAGGGAACGGATGCATGCATCGCAACGGATGCATCGCAACGGATGCAAGGGAACGGGCGCCAGATAGCGTTAACGTTCGAGAAGTAATGTACAAAACAGGGGAACTCGTCTTGTTCAAACTCAAGCAAATCGGGGTTTTCATTGGGCTGCTGAGCGCGCTGATGACGTCTACTCAGTCCTGGTCACATCATGCGTTTGGGGCGGAATTCGATCCTAACCGACCGCTTGTTCTGCGCGGTCCCGTGGTCAAGGTGGAGTGGGTGAATCCGCACGCCTGGATCCACGTGGAACACACGACCGACGAAGGTGAAAAGCAGGTATGGATGGTGGAGGGCGGTACGCCGAATACGCTGCTGCGCCGAGGTCTGAGCCGCAAGTCACTCCTCCCTGGTACTGTCATCGTAGTCGATGGTTATCAGTCGAAGGATCGCTCGCAGCGGGCTAACGGGCGCGATGTGACCTTTGAGGATGGCAGCAAGATATTTATGGGTTCTTCGGGTACCGGCGCGCCGCGCGACGGCCGCGATCCGACCGAGAACTAATCGCCAGCATTGCGAAAAAAAAACCGGGCGCCAGCCCGGTTTTTTGTCTTACGCTGTCAGGCTTGATGAGCTGCCTGTTCCTGCGTGACCTCTACAACCGCACTCAACATTTCATCGATCCCGAACGGTTTTTCCAGTGTCGCATTGACGCGCTTGTTCTTCAGTGTCTGAGCGTCCAACTGGGCGGTGTATCCGGAGATGAAAATGACCGGCATTTCCGGGCGCATGCTGCGTACGTGATCGATTAACTCGACGCCGGAAATCGCCGGCATGTAACCATCCGTCAGCAGGAGCGCCACCTGGTCGATATGGCGGTCTAGGTAGTCTCGAGCTTTGGGGGCGTCGGTAAATATCACGGCCGGATAGCCGCGATCCCGCAACACCTCACCGATAAAGTTAGCTACCGATACTTCGTCATCGACCACCACAATACGCCCCTCAATCCGAGGTGTGGGTATGGCAGCGGGTGAAACTGGCTCCGCGGGCTCAACTTTGGTGGTTGGGAGATAGATCTGGAAAGTTGTGCCGCTGCCAGGCTCGCTGGTCAGTGTGATATGCCCTTCGTGTTGGTGGACCAGCTTGTTGATCAGCCACAGCCCAAGCCCTGTGCCCTGGCCCGGTTCACGGGTAGTGAAGTACATCTCGAAGATCCGCTCGCGGATTGCGGGCTCGATGCCGTGGCCGCTATCCTGGACCTCGATCACCACGGGATCGGTACCGGTGTGTTTGCCGCAGGTGTGGCACACGGCGCTTGCCGTGGACTTGCGTACGCGCACATCGATCCTGCCGGTGCCGTCGATCGCATCCCGCGCGTTGATCAAGAGGTTGATAATGATCTGTTGGATCTGGATTGGATCGACGAATGTCTCCGGCAGATCAGGTTCGCTCTCGGTCTGGAGCGTGATGGTCGAGGGAATAGCTGCGCTCAGCATTCGTGACACCTCTTCGATCGTGCTCGTGACATCGACCGATGCTACCTCTCCCATCTGTGCGCGCGTGAAAGAGAGCATCTGCGAGATCAGATCGCGCGCGCGATGCCCCGCGGTGACCACCTGTTCGAGATATTGATCCACCTGTTCGGCCGGAAGTCGGGTGCGTACATTCAGGATCAGTTCCGCGTAGCCGATGATGCTTGCAAGGATGTTGTTGAAGTCGTGCGCGATGCCACCGGCGATCTGACCGATGGCTTCCATGCGCCCGGCCTGTTGCAGTTGTTGTTCCAACATCAGACGGTCCTGAGCCGCATTGCGCTCCTGGGTCCGATCACGCAACGTCGCCAGCAGACAGGGGACGCCTTCGATGACCAGTCGACGTCCGCGAATCTCAAAGAACAGCTTGTCCCCATCCACGGTGTGCTGTAGCTGCCACTCCACGTTGGGCTGATTCTTGAGTTCCTGGATAAACTGGTCTCTGGGTTGCCCGGCGTTCCACAGGAAAGCGTCGTGGTTGGCTTGACCTTGCCGCAGGGTTGCACTGATGCGGTAGAAGTTCTGGTTGCCTTCGATGATCTCTCCATCTTCTATTCGCGAGATAAACACCGCGTCGGGGCTTTCCGCGAAGAGGCTGTAAAACTTCTGCTGGCTCTGTTGGAGTTGGCTGGCGGTGCGCCGTGCGTCGGTGACGTCGCGGACGATGCCATAGGTGCCCATAAACTCAGGTTCGTCGCGGTCCCGGTTATACAAACCGATGGACGACAACTCGAGCGTGTGGCGGGTCCGCACCGAGGATTCATAGTCGAATTCGCTGGCGACCGTGGCGCGCAGACCCGTGCGGCGCTCATTGAAATGATGCTGCAACACCTCGATCAACTCATCCCGCTCGGAGAACAGATGTTGCCAGGGTTGCCCATCGAGGTGATTCAGGTCGGCATCGAAAATCCGATTGAGGCGTTTGTTGATGAACCGGAATCGCCCCTGGGCGTCGAGCATATAGACCAGATCGGGCGCTGCATTGAGCAGGAACTCGTACAATTTTGCTCGTTCGCTCGCCTGGCGGTGCATCAGGGCGTTCTCTTGCTCCAGCGTGTGGCGCGCATAGGCGTTGTTGATGGCGCTGATCAGTTCCTGCGCCAGAAACGGTTTGCGAATGAAATCCGACGCGCCTAGCTTCAGGATCGGGGTGACGCTGTCGAGTTCCTGTTCCCCGCTGAGCACAATAGTCTTGACCCGCAGCTGCTGTTCGTTGATCGCCTGGAGAATTTCCACGCCAGACAGATCGGGAATGTGCAGGTCGAGGATCAGGACATCGTAGCCCGCTCCGCTGCGAAATGCCTCAGACAGGCGGGCTAGTCCCTCGGTCCCGGACGTGGCCATGTGGGCACTCGGGAAATCGCTCGCGATCAGCAGTTGTTTGACGCTCTCTCCGTGTTGCGCGTCGTCATCGACTATCAGGACTTTCACCGGGGACATCCTCGAGGTATGGGCGGGGAACAGAATAACGTCATTTGCTAGACCTTGATACGTGACCTTGTTATCGGGGGTGAAATTGTGCGGTGACGTTGTTACTGGAGGTCGAAACTGCCGCGCACGGTGCGGAACAGGCGCGAATTTATACCTGGAGAGTTGCTGCGATGACGTTTTTTCTGTTTAAATATCCAGTGCTGGTTGTATATCCATGTATCTTGCGGGTTGTTAATCCGGTAGCAATGTCTTTTTTATCCAGCATCCGAATTTGGTCCAAAAATCGGGTATCTAGGGGCGCAAAGCGGGTGTTGCGTTGCACAATAGCTGTTGAGGGTGGGATCGATGGCATCTGGAGGCGCTTTCGTTACACTATCGCCCGTCTCGGCGACCGGGTGCGGTACCCGGCTTTC
>JBCCHL010000207.1:0-6853 GCA_039028775.1 Pseudomonadota bacterium
GCGCGATTGTCCCCAGATGCTCACCTCGCTCATCGAAAACGAGCACGCCTCCGGGACCGGTGGCGAACACCGCTCCGCTGCGCGCAACGACCAACCCATCCGGAACCCCCGCTGCGGGCAGATCGTTGGCGTCGAAGAACATGCTGACCGGCCCCAGGCCAAGGTCATCGCGCACCGGGTAGGACAGCCAATAGCGGTGTGGAGGCTGGGCGGAGTTGGCCACATAGAGCGTGCGCTGATCGGGTGACAAACCGATACCATTCGGCCGGGTCTGGGTGGCCAACCTTGTTACCATGCCGTCCGGATCGAGACGATAGATCCCATTGACCCCCTGCTCCGCCGCGGCGCTGTCTTCAAGACCTTCCAGACCATAAGGAGGGTCGGTGAAAAACGCGGCGCCGGAGGCGTGGAAGACGATGTCGTTGGGACTGTTCAACCGCTTGCCCGCATGGCGATCCGCCAGGGTATGACGCTGCCCCTGGGCATCCATTACAGCCACGCGCCGGTTACCGTGTTCACAGAGCACCAGACGCCCGTCCGGGTGCTGCATAAGGCCGTTGGAGCCACCGACACCACTCGCATCGGGCGCTCGCACGGGCTGCAAGAGGACGGATAAGCCTTGCCCGTGGGTCCAGCGGTACACCGTGTCTGCCGGAATGTCGCTGAACAACAAGTAACCCGCAGCGTTGTCGTTATACATCCACACCGGTCCTTCGGTGAAGCGCCGCCCGCTGACAATCTCGCGGATCGGTGCTGCGGGATCGACGAGTTGTCGCAGCCGCGGGTCGCGCACCACAATCTCACCCACGGTGGTCGCTTGCGACTGCCGCGAATCAGGCGCGTCCGAGGGGGCAGCGCAGCCGACCAGAACCCCCAGCCAGATCAACATCGTGCGTGCCATCGCTCCTCTCCAATACGCGTCTTCGAGCATGCATATCAACACAGGTACTGCGTGGGGTACAGTAACGGCGCGGGTTTAAAGGAGCACACATGGCGGACCCAACGCTGCAGGACTTTTCCGACCAGGTCGCTATCGTCACCGGGGCGGGCGCCAAAGACGACGGCATCGGCAACGGACGGGCGACGGCACTGCTGCTGGCGCGACGCGGCGCGCGGGTTGTGTGCGTGGACCGTTGCCTCAATCTGGCCGAGCGCACGGTGTCGATGTTGCAGGACGAGGGTGGACACGGGCTCGCCATAGGCGCGAATGTGACTGAAGCCTCCGAATGCGCGCGCATTGTAGAGGAGACCATGACCGCCTGGGGGCGCATCGACCTCCTGGACAACAACGTCGGGATCGGCAGCAGCGGGACCGTGGTCGAGGAAACCCTCGAGCGCTGGCAAAAGGTCATGGACGTCAACGTGAACTCGATGTTTCAGATGTCGCGGGCGGTCATCCCGATCATGGAAACCCAGGGCCAGGGTGGTGCGATCGTCAACATCGCCTCCATCTCGGCCCTACGACCACGCGGATTGACTGCCTATTCCACCTCCAAGGGCGCGGTGATGGCCTTGACCAGCGCGATGGCGGTGGACCACGCGGCCGCCGGAATCCGCGTGAATTGTGTGGCACCGGGGCCGGTGTTTACCCCCATGGTCGACGGGGGAGGGATGTCCGCGCAGATGCGGGACACGCGGCGTCGGGCGTCCCCTCTGCAGATCGAGGGCAACGGTTGGGATATCGGTGAGGCGGTGTGTTTTCTGTTGTCAGCGTCCGCCCGGTTTGTCACCGGGCAGACCCTCGTCGTCGACGGCGGAGTGACCCTGCGCGGACCTGAACGCTAGGTCACCACACCCTCGGGGCTATTCTTCGCCGGCCACCGGGCCGGTCCACTCCTTCTCCAGAATACGCGCACCGCGCAGGATGCCACCCATCGCGTAATTGCCTTCGTGACAAGCGTACTCGTACACCTTGTCCGGACTTGCGGACCAGGTGTATTCGCCGCTCCACGGCGCGGTCCAGGCGGTGGGATCGGTGACGGTGAAGTCATATACCAGATTGCCGTCTTCACGCAGGTTGAAACGCTCGACAACCTCGAGGTTCTCGTCGGCTCCAGGCAATCCGCTGGTCGCCTTGAAATTACGGCTATGCACGACCAGCGTATCGCCTTCCCAATAGCCGATGGAATCCCCCAGCCACTTGCGATTGGCTTGCGGGCCAAACTCGGAGTCCAGGCGGATCACCCGCGCATCGTGCACCATCTCCTGCAGGATCATGACATGGGTCTCGGTCTGCACGATGCGCTTGTAGTTGTTGTACAGGCTCGGCAATGACGGCACCGTCGAGGAAAAGCTGATCAGGCAACGCTCGGACGGTGCCAGACTCTCCGGGCCGTCAAACGGTCCGGGACCCTTATACGCGAGCCAGGAAGCGGTGCCGTCGTTGTCGTACGAAAAGGACTTGTACTGCTTGGCCATTTTGGCCAGCGAGGCTCGGGTCCGCTGCGGCTGGCGACCGTTGGGCGGATCGTAGACGATCGAGGTGCGGAATTTACCGTCCACTTCGTTCGCTTCGCTGCCAGGGTCGATCCAGAACGCGTTATAGCCCCCCACATTCCCCGCCCCTGCGGTGTTGTTGCCATCGCCGCCTTTCTTCGGAGCGCCACGATCCGGGTCGCTCTCGCGATTCGCAAACTCAAACGCCGCCAGCGTGCGCTGCACCACCTGGTCGGCCTGTTCCCGGGTCATGAACTTGTGCTCGCCAAACTCCTCGGGACGGTTAAGAGGTGTCAGCGTGCCGGTGTCGTACACGCCGGACAGGTCCGGCTTACCCGACGCGGTGCGTTTCACATCCGCGAGGACCAGGTTGGACCCAGTACTGAGCACCAGCACCAAAATGCCAAACAACAGTTGCAGCGGACCCCTGCTTCCAACAAACATGTTCAAAGTTACCTCTCCCACTTTCTACTACCTGTTAACACCTGTATTGCCCCGCTTTCCCATCGCTTGCCGAGGTCATGCGGAAGCAGCGTGCAAATTCTCACGCCGGATTAGATCACCGATCTCGCGATGCTTTACCCGCGATCGCACCCAGTATAGACGGCTGGCGCGGGTAGAAAAGAGTCTTCGCGGACCGCCCGCCTGCGAGGCGACTTCGCCTCCGCGCAGCAGCGCGCGGGCCGCGCGATCTGGCGAGAAGCGTCGCACAACTCGTTTGCGCTGCGACCTTCGCGGCCACAGCGCCGTTAGACGTCTTCCTGCTCGAACGCGACTATCCCAGCATCGCGCAGCCCATCGATCTGCGCCTGAGTCAGCCCAAGGCCGGCGAGCACGGACGCGGTGTGTTCCCCGTGCGAAGGGCTGTCAGACGCCGGCGTCAGGCGTTCACCGCCGAATTGTGCTGGCGGTTTCACCCGCCGCATCCGACCCACGCGGGGATGCGCAAACTCGTCGATGGTCTGATTGGCCGCATACTGGGGGTGGTCCAGAACATCGGCGTAGTCCATACACTTCGCTGCAGGCACATCGTTCGCCTTGAGCTTGGCCAGAATTTCCTCGGTTTCAAACTCAGCAAACGCGTCGGCCATCAGGTTGCGCAGCTCTTCGAGGTTGACCATCAACTTCTCCGGGCTGTTGAACCGTTCATCGGCCATCAGCGGCAGCAGCCCGATGGCATCAAGCATGCCCACCCGCTGCGCCTCGGTGGAGGCGGAGATGGTGATACCGCCATCCTTGGTGTGGGTCAGATCGTAGATCAGTTGCGACAACGGAGGCACGTGGAGGACATCATCGTCGAGCAGCGTGTGTTGCATAAACCCATCCGGGAACAGGAAATATAGACCCGCATCCATCATCGACAGATCGATGTGTTGACCCTGCCCGGTCTTCTCGCGCTGATAGAGCGCCGCGGTCACCGCCTGGCAAGCCGTGTAGGCTGTCACCTTGTCGCAGGTGAGGTTGCGCACAAACGCAGCCGGATCGACGTGGCCTTCGGCCTGGACGGCGGTGAAACCACACTGCGCCTGAATGACCGGGTCGTAGGCCGGTGTATTGCGCTCCGGACCTTCCAGGCCAAACCCGGAGATCGCCATGTAGATGAGGCGCGGATTGCTGCCCCGCAGGACGTCGCTGCCCAGGCCGAGGCCGTCCATCACGCCGGGTCGGTAGTTGCACAGCAGGACATCCGCCTCATCGACCAGTTGCTGCACCATGTCGCGCCCCTGCTCGCTCTTGACGTCGATGCGCAGGGATTGCTTGCCACGATTGCAGTTGGCGAACAGCGATGACATCCCGCCTTTCATGCTGCCCAACAGGCGCATAGGGTCGCCGAGGTCCAGCGGCTCGACCTTGACCACCTCGGCCCCCTGCTCCGCCATCATCATCGCCGCAAACGAGGCGGTGATCATGGTGGAAAGTTCGACAACTCTGACACCTTCGAGTGGTTTCATGACGTCTACCTCACATGTTCAACTGATAGGACGACGGGTTCTACTTCGGATATATTTTCACCATCATGCTGGTGTAGCCGTTGATGAAGTTCGAAAACACCCGCTCCGGCGGCTCGACCACTTCGATGCGATCCCAGCGCTTGAGAATTTCCTCCCACAGGATCTTCAGCTGCAGCTCGCCCAGCCGCAACCCCAGGCAACGGTGTATACCGAAGCCGAACGACAGATGCTGGCGTACGTTCTTGCGGGTGATGTCGATGCTGTGGGCGTCGGGGAACATGGTCTCATCGCGAGTGCCCGAGGCGTACCACATGACGACTTTGTCGCCTTTGCGGATCTGCTGACCGCCGATCACGACATCGGTTGCGGCCGTGCGCCGCATGTGGGCGAGCGGCGTCTGCCAGCGGATGACCTCGGAGATCGCGTTGTGCAGCAGTTTGGGCTCCGCTTTGAGACGCGCAAATTGCTCGGGGAACTGGTCGAAGGCGTATACCGAGCCGCTCATGCTATTGCGGGTGGTATCGTTGCCCCCGACGATCAGCAGCAACAAAGTACCAAGAAACTGATGGTCCGGTTGATCGGCGGTCAACGCATCCTGCGCAAGCATAGTCAAAAGATCGAAGTGCGCGGGTCCCTGGGCGCGCTCGGCGCGCAGGGTTTTGAAGTACTCCAGACACTCCAGCAGCTCGGCGATACGCTGCTGCTGATCCGCGATCAGGGGTGAGTCCGCCTCCGCGGTCGCCACGTCCGACCAGCGCGTCAGCCGGTGCCGCTCTTCGAAGGGAAAGTCGAACAGCGTGGCCAGCATCTGGGTGGTGAGTTCGATCGACACCCTCGGCACCCAGTCGAACACTTCGCCGACCGGCAGATTGTCGAGGGTGCTCTGCGCTCGGCTCCGGATCAGGTCACTGAAATTCATCAGGCTGTCCGGCGCTACAATCCCACTGACCGCCTTGCGCTGCGGGCCGTGCGAGGGCTGGTCCATGGCGATAAAACTCTCGAGGAAGAAGCCGCTGTCGCCGTCCACAAAGATGGCATCGTCGATCATGATGCCGCCGAGATGCGCCGAGGAGGAGAACGCTCCGTGGCTTTGGTCCACCTCTTTGATCAGCTCATAGGAATTGATCGACCAGAACGACCCGTAGGGGCTGTCCGCACAGTAGTGCACTGGCGCCTCGTCGCGCAGGCGAGAGAACATCGCATGCACCGTCCCGTCCCTGAACCGCGCCGCATCCGCCGGATTCAATTGCTCCAGTAGGTCCAGGTTATGCGCTTCACTCATCTTCCTCGCTCCCCTCTCGTCGGTATGCCCTGACTTTACCCCCCGCTAAAGGTATTTGCGAGAGGATCGCAGGAGCCAAATTGCGGAGATTCTCGTCAAGCGAAAAGGGTTCAAACCACTGGCAGGCTCGCCTCCATCCGCCGCAGGGCATCGCCGCGGCGGGCCATTTTGTTGCCCGCGTAGGCCTTGCCCGGCAGCGCCGCAAGTTCGGCGGCCTTGAGCAGAGCAGCATCAATCGCCTGCCCCGTGTCGACCAGGCTGTCGATGAAGCCCGCCTCCAGGGCGGCGTCCGGCGCGTAGATCTCAGACTGGGCGATCGCGGCCAGCCAGTGGCTATTGCGCAAACGCGCCTGCAGCGGTTCGAGCGCCCAATCCGGCAGCGTCATACCCATCGCGGTTTCGACCATGCCAAATTGAAACGCGCCCCGTTCGCCGATGCGCGTGTCACAGGTGGCGAGCCAGATCGCGCCGATGGTAAAGGCATGTCCGGTGCAGGCCGCCACCAGCGGCATCCCAAGGCTGTAGAGCCGCAGCGCAAAGCGCGCACCACCGCCGCTCAGCGCGTTCAGAGCAGCGCGATCGTCACCGGTCATCACCCGGATGTCGAAACCGGCGCAAAACGACCCTGGACGTCCGGCCAGGACAATGGCGCCGGCCGATGTTTCGGCTTCATCCACGCAGGCGTTGAGTGCCGCGAGCGCATCCAGCGTGATGGCATTTTTTTTACCATCATCCATCCGGATCAACGCCACATCTTCATGCATTTGAAGCGTGACTTGCATATTCCCCCCAATTCGATGTCAGTCGCCTAAGCCTAATGCTGCGCGCCCTAAAAGCCCAGATCGCGAAAGCCACAGGGTCGGCACCTACGCGCACCAAATCGGATCACGCGGTGTTAGATTTTGGGGCGCACATGCTGCACAATGCGCGCCGAAAAATAAGTGTGATGACAAATCACCTACACCCTGCCGGACGCGGTGGCGAACAGCGCACACCCGGCGGGTATCAAGGACACAAATCGACCGATTGGCATATTCCCTGCATTGTTTGTGCATGCATGAACGTGCGTGCGTTGACCGGTCGGACAAGTGGGTCAGCCTATTTGAGTGCATCGCGATCGCGTCAGCGGTTTTGATCCTTCGCTTTGTCCGGGGCGAGCGGCGAGAGTTACACAAGCGTTGAA
>JBCCHL010000208.1:0-6831 GCA_039028775.1 Pseudomonadota bacterium
CGAGGGCATCGCGCAGTTCATCGCGTTCGTCGCCTTCGATGCGACGCGATATACCTCCCGCGCGGGGATTGTTCGGCATCAGCACGATATAGCGCCCGGCGAGGCTGATAAATGTGGTCAGCGCTGCGCCTTTGTTACCGCGCTCTTCTTTTTCCACCTGCACGATGAGTTCCTGGCCTTCCTGCACCAGATCCTGGATGGGAATGCGCTGGCCGCTATCGTGGGAGCGCTTCTTGAAGTAGCTGCGCGAAATTTCTTTGAGTGGCAGGAAGCCATGGCGCTCGGCGCCGTAGTCGACAAAAGCCGCCTCCAAGCTCGGTTCCACACGGGTGATGCGCGCTTTGTAGATGCTGGCTTTTTTCTGCTCCCGGGTGCGATTGTCGATGTCCAGGTCGTAGAGTTTCTGGCCGTCGACCAGGGCGATACGCACCTCTTCTGGCTGCGTCGCATTGATGAGCATTCTTTTCATGTTGTTCTTCTCTTTGGTTGTCACAACCAAAGAAGGCCTAGAGCAGGGCGGGGGAGGTCTAGCTAAGGTGCAGTGATCACACACTGAGAATCACCACGAATTCCGACCATCGGACGGACCCAGCGGACGTCGTTAGCGCCCGTTCTGCAGCGGCGCGGCCATGGGTGACCCCGGCCGCAGACGCGCGTCACCGGATAGGTGAACCGCGCATTGCTTGTTCGTGGCGAAACGCGTTATGCGTTCCACTGATTTCCGTCTGCGTCCGACCATGGGTCTGATACTCCGCGGCCTGGGCCGTAAGGATGTATTACCCGTCGTGCCTCCGATTATCGGCGCACTTGTTCTCGGAGCCCTCGTCGCAATACCGACGCCGTAAAGGCACGGGCAGCCTGGTTGAGCGTACTCGCCGCAGCGTTGCCGATAGCCCCGTGCGACTGGTGCGTCTCTCATCCAAGCATCATGACGCAGACATTACCTTGTTCTGTTACCTCTACCGCCAACCTGCGCCCCCTCAAACGGGACTGCGGTGGTGATACGAACCGCGCCGGTGCTGCTTTGGCGGCAGGTGCAGTTCGGGGTCCACCGCGGCATTCCTATCTACATGCGTCGACCGGTTGAGAGATCGAGGCTGTGCCTCCTGCATACGTGTCTTGCCAGGTTGGCAACGTCCCAGTTGGGGACTGACGTATGTTGGGGTCTTAATGCAAACCTTGCGAATACTGCGTGCAAAGCGTGCTGCCGATCATTGTAAACCTGGGTCGGGCACGCGAGGTGTGGCCGTCTTCGGTTGATGGTTAAACAAATACTTTTCTATTGATCCCGTACAATCTGGTTCCGGAAAGTGCGCGCCTAATGCGTTGCCTTCCATCGGCGCACATCGCTATTGGGTGGCACCTTGAGGCTCTTGCTCAGCCCCCCACCAAGCCACCTTGAACTGGCGCCTGCGGTGAGGTGACCCGGGATCGGGAGATAGAGCCTCGACTTTTGCGGCGGTCAACGGCGAACCGAAAGCACCGCCGCTCGGTTTCATGCGCCCGAGTTACCCCGGGTTCATGCTCGTCCTATCTATTGTCTATGTTTTGTCCTATTCCTGAGTCGCGACGTAAAGTTTGGTCAGCGCGCCTATTGTGGCCCAGCCCGTTCGGTTCAGCCCATCTGGTCCAGATCAGCGTCGCGCTTGCGGGCCTGGTAAGGGTAGACGTGGCGTGCAGCCGGCCTGCGGTCAGCAAAACAACAACAGCAATTCTAGCGCAACGAACTTGATTGTCCGCTTGTTGCTTTGTCCGCTTTTTGCGTTGTCCGCATCAATCTACTTTCTTCCAACCCGCTTTCTTTCTAGCAACTTTCCTCAGAACGCGCTAAGTTTGCCGCAAGTTGACCGATCAATCATATCAGTCTTACCTAAGCCCTTCAAACCCATAGGTTTTTTCAAAAATGAGCGTGCGCTATGAGGCGGTCGGCGCGGATGCCGATGGACAGCGCCTGGATAACTTTCTCCTGGCGCGCGCCAAAGGTGTGCCGCGTTCTGTCATCTATCGCATCGTGCGCACGGGTCAGGTGCGGGTCAATGGCAAGCGTGCCAAGGTCGCGCAGCGTTTGTGCAGCGGCGACGAAGTGCGTATCCCTCCGCTGCAAATCGCAGCACAAAAGTCGGTCACCGCGGATACGAACGTACTGCACGAGCTGCGCCAGACGACACTGTTCGAAGATGATGACTACCTCTTGCTGAACAAGCCGGCCGGGTGGGCGGTGCACGCTGGATCCGGAATCCGGGTGGGGATTGTCGAACTGCTACGCGAAGGACTCTCGATGCCTCGTTTGGAGCTTGTGCATCGGTTGGATAGGGGCACGAGCGGACTCCTCTTGCTCGCTAAGAACCGCCCGGCGCTCAATGGCGCCCAGGGGGCCTGGCGCACGCGGACGGTAAAGAAGATTTATACGACCCTGGTTTGGGGCCGCTGGGATTCGCGCGATCGGGTGGTGCAACACCGGTTAGCGCGCTATGAGACCGCCTGGGGCGAACGGCGGGTAAGAGTCGATCCCGAAGGGCGTAGCGCCCGCTCGGATTTTGCCGTGCAACGCATTGGCCGCAATCTGTCTTGGCTGCGGGTAAGGTTGCACACCGGGCGCACCCATCAAATCCGCGTGCATGCCCAGAGTTGTGGCTGTGTGGTGGTTGGTGATGACAAATACGACCGGCAGCGCGATCACCGGGCGCAGCTAGGGCTGTCCGACCATGTGTTGTGCCTGCACGCCGCGCGGCTGCAGCTGCACCTGCCTGGCGTCGGCGAGGTGAAGTGGGAGGTGCCGGAACCGGAGCATTTCCAAGCCGTCTGGGCAGCGGATGGCAACGACGTCTAGGTAGCCTCGGACAAGCGCTGCAGCATGGTCGTCAATGCGATCAGCGGCAATCCGACCAAGGCGCTGGGGTCAGCGCTTCTGATGCTGTGGAAGAGGCGAATGCCCTGGCGCTCCGCTTTAAAGCTACCCGCACAATCGACGGGGTTATCGGCGGCCACGTACGCCTCCAGTTCGGCGTCGCTCAGGTTGCGCATTCGTAAGCGGGTCGGGACGATCGTCGTCTGCAAACGCCCCGGTGCTGCCACGCACAACCCACTGTAGAACACCTGTTGCTGGCCGCGCATCCGCTGCAATTGTTGAACCGCGCGTAGCGGCGTGCCGGGTTTGGTGAGGATTTCGTTGTTGCAGATCCCGATTTGATCGCCGGCGATGATCCAGGCATGTGGGTTGAGTGCCTGAATGTGTTGTGCCTTGGCTTGGGTGAGCCGCCAGACCAGTTGCAGCGGGTGCTCGCCGGGGCGTGCCGCCTCGTCGATATTGGGGCTCTGCTGCCTGAACGCCAGGCCGAGCGTGCGCAAGGCCTCGCCACGATAGACCGATGACGATGCCAGGATGAGTTCTTTGGGTGCGGCGCTGTCCATGGGCGTTTCCAGATATTGCGAGCCGAGGAGCCTGTTGAAAAACTATTTAGGCCTCAGTCCAACTCTCCGATTCTTGGGCAAGGCGCGTCTCGCGGCGCAGGTCGGGTACCTTTGCAAGAGGCCACGCGGGGCAAGAGACGCAACGCGGGCCAAGGATCGGAGCGTTTGACCCTAAGGACGCATCAGAGCTGCGTTGCCCGCTTCGCGAAGGTACCCGACCTGCGCGGTAGCGAGCGCCTTGCGGAAACGCCGCTCTGGCGCGCTGAGCCTCAATATAGTTTTTCAACAGGCTGCTAGTTTCTCTGCGCCCACGCCGAAGCGCAAATCAGGTCCAGCGGTGCCTCAGCAGGGAATCGCGGGTGCATGTTGAACGATTGGCGCGCAACCCGCGCGCCTGAGCAGCGGCTGCATGCCAGCTGCGCGGGTGCAAAGGACGTTTACCGCGGTTTACAGGGCATTTTCACCTACCTATGATGCGCCGCCATGACGAAGCTCCCGGTCAACGCACCTCGATACGAAGAGCTCGCCCGCAATCGGGCTGATGTGCAGCGTAGCCTGAGCGCTGCGGACTGCCCGCGCCTGGGCGCGGCGGTGATCGAGGTCGATTCGATCGAAATCCGTGCCCGTTTTGACTGGTATGACCGCGCAGGGCGCCGCCGTCCGATGAGCCATGCCGAACTGGCCCTCCGAGTCTGTCTGCTGTGTCATCGTTGTGAAGCACCGCTGTGGCGAGATCTGCAGGGCGAGTGCCAGGTGGTTATCGCTGAGAGCGAGGCGGATGCCACCGCGCTCGATGCGGACATGGGTCCTGAGCGCGAAAGGTTGCAGATCGTGGTGGTGGATCAGCCGACCCTCAGTCTGGTGGCATTGTTCGAGGATGAGTTGCTGCTGATGTTGCCCAGTTTACCCGGCGAGGATCACGCCTGTGACGACCCGCCTTCGCTGAGTTACGGGGACCTCGACGGGTCTAACGAGGACACTGCAGAGATCGAGAACCCCTTTGCCGTGCTTGCAAAGCTCAAGGAAGACAAATAACTCTCCTGATGTAGGAGGTTGACAAGGGCCGATTTAGCTCGGACAAGTGCCGCTAAAATGCATATAATGCGCGGCTTTTTCGCGGCAGTGGAACTACTGCCGCGGATAGGGTCCAGCCAGACCCGACGAAATCAGGCCTGCGCAAAGGCCGTTGAAGAGGAAAGTACTATGGCAGTGCAAAAAAGTAAGGTAACGCGTTCTCGACGTGGTCAACGCCGGTCCCACGACGCGCTGAAGAAGAGTGCAACGTCGATCGACAGCACCACCGGTGAGACCCATCGCCGACATCATGTGACCCCGGAGGGTTACTATCGCGGTCGCCAAGTCATCGATCGCGAAGAGTAAGCGCGATGACGATAGCCGCGGTGTTTCCCGGCCAGGGTGCCCAGAGCGTGGGTATGCTGGCGGAACTGGCGAACGAGTATCCTGCGGTCAAGGAGCGCTTTGCAGAAGCGTCTGAGGTCCTTGGCTTCGACGTTTGGCAGATGGTTCAGGACGGCCCCGCCGAAGTGTTGGCCCAGACCGAGAACACCCAGCCACTGCTCCTGACCGCCAGTCGCGCGGTCTGGGACGTGCTACAGGCTGAAACCGATCTCATACCCGCTTACGCTGCTGGACACAGCCTCGGTGAGTACTCCGCCCTGGTCTGCACGGGTGCCATGGCGTTCGGCGATGGCCTACGACTGGTGCGTCTGCGCGGGCGACTGATGGAAGCCGCGGTACCCCGTGGTCAGGGTGGCATGGCCGCTATCATGGGCCTTGCGGATGAACAGATCAGCGATTGTTGTGCCGCGGTGGAAGGCGTGGTCGTGGCGGCCAATTTCAACGCGCCCGGACAAGTTGCGATCGCCGGCGAGATAGCCGCGGTAGAGGCGGCCGCTGAGGCCTGTAAAGCCGCCGGTGCCAAACGCGCCGTGATGCTTGATGTCAGCGGACCATTTCATTCGCCGCTGATGGAGGCCGCCAAAGAAGAGTTCAGCAGCGCGCTGGCCGACACCGATCTGACGATGCCGAGCATCCCGGTGGTGCAGAACGTCACGGCCCGTCCTGCAGCTGATCTCGAGGTCCTGCGGGATAACCTCATCGCCCAGATCTCCGCACCGGTACTGTGGGCGCAGTGTGTCGGCGCCATGGTCGATAGCGGCGTCGATCAGTTCGTCGAATGTGGTCCCGGCAATGTGCTCGCTGGCCTGATACGGCGGATAACCAAACCGACCCCGACCCAGACCCTGGCGACACCCGAAGGTATAGCGGCGGCGAAAAGCCTGTAACTGACATTGCCTCAGGGTGATGACCTCAAGCGCCAATCTCCAACCTATCCTCTACTGGCTGTTGGCCATGCACGGCGCGGAAATCTGTAATAGGAGTTTGCATGGATAAGAAAGTAGCTCTGGTCACGGGTGCTTCGCGCGGCATCGGCGCGGCTATCGGTGCACGTCTCGCGGCGGATGGCATGTTTGTCGTCGGCACGGCGACCAGCGAGGAGGGTGCGCAGGGCATTGCGTCAAGGCTGGGGGCGAACGGCAGCGGCATGGTCCTGGAGGTCCAGGATGCTGCTTCCGTGGAGGCCGCCGTCGACACGATCGGTACGGACTTCGCAGCGCCAACCATCCTGGTCAACAATGCTGGGATCACCCGCGACAACCTCCTGATGCGGATGAAAGATGAGGAATGGCTGGAAGTGATGGACACCAACGTGAACGGTCTTTTCCGCATCACCAAAGCCTGCGTCCGGGGCATGATGAAAGCGCGCTGGGGAAGGATAATCAACGTGGGTTCGGTGGTCGGCCGCATGGGCAATCCCGGGCAAGCAAACTATGTGGCGAGCAAGTCTGCAATCGAGGGTTTCAGTCGCTCTCTCGCGCTGGAGCTCGCATCTCGTAACATAACAGTGAACACGATTGCGCCGGGGTTCGTTGCGACCGATATGACAAATGAACTCACGGAAGACCAGGCCGCGGCGATGCTCGAACGCATCCCGATGGGACGGGTCGGAGAACCCGCGGAAATTGCCGCTGCAGCGGCGTTTTTGGCCTCCGAAGAGGCCGGATATATCACCGCGCAGACCCTTCATTTGAACGGCGGGCTGTATGCAGCGTAAGCCGTTTTGTCAAGACGGGCTTTGGTAAAATAGTTGCTTGCGTTGCCAAAATGCCCTCTATAGAATGCCGCTCGCCCTGCACCCAGCAACCAATATTTGGGAGATCTCTTTAGCATGAGCAGTGTTGAAGAACGTGTAAAAAAACTGATCTGCGAACAACTCGGTGTCAAAGATGATGAGGTGAAAGATGATGCCTCCTTCGTCGAAGATCTCGGCGCAGATTCCCTCGACACCGTCGAACTGGTAATGGCTCTGGAAGAGGAATTTGAGACCGAAATTCCCGA
>JBCCHL010000209.1:0-6619 GCA_039028775.1 Pseudomonadota bacterium
CAATGCGGCGCGACCCTCGGCGCGCCCACAGCCAAATTGCGGCGATCGCAGCGGCACCGGTCACCACAACAAACGCACCCATCGCGGCGGTCAGTCCCATCCCGGACCAGGCCATAAGCGCAAGGGCGGGCAACAGGAGTAGCCATTGCGGCAGCAACGTGAGACGCATAGCGGTTTGGGTATCTCCCAATCCGATAAACGCTGACCCCATCACCTTGCTGTAACCGTCGAAGACGTGCGCGAGGACCGCCAACTGCAGCGGCACCACCGCCAGTTGCAGGGTATCGGCGTCAATCAGGAACGCGCTGAGCACCCAGGCGGGAAAACCAACGATCAACAGCGCAAGCCCCAGCAATAGCACCATGGTGACATTGCCCACCTGCCATCCCCACAACCTCGCATCTGCTTCGTCATCGCGACCGAGCGCCTCGCCGACCACGGTGGTAGCCGCACCGCCCAATCCGATGTGCGGCATGTAGGCGATCAAACAGATACTGATGATCACATGAAATGCGGCGAGGGATTGTGTGCCTAACATGCCAACAAGCACATACATCACAAGAACCCCGACGGTGAATAGTAATTGCCGCAGGCTTTCCGGATAGGAAATTCGCAGCATCGAACGCCAGTCCTCGCCGCCGGGCAGGCCGCGCAGAAAGCCATTGCTGCGGGCCGATCGCAGGGCAAACCCGATATTGATCAACAAGCCGACCATCACCGCCAACGTGCTGCCCAGGCCAGCACCGGCCACGTCAAGACGCGGAGCGCCCCAGTTGCCGAAGATCAGCATGTAGTTAAAGAGAATGTTGGCGAGCGACAGACTGACAATCGACAGCATCGAAAACTTGGCGAGATCCACGCCTACCCAGTAGGAGCGGAACGCAACGTTGATGGCGATGATGCAGATAGAAGGTAGTCGCGGCTCCAGGTAGGCGATGCCCTGTGCGACGAGCAATGGGTCATCGTGCAGCCAGCCGAATAGCACCGGCACGAGCAGATAACCCGCAGCCGCCAATGCACCACCGAAAAGCAACGCCGCCAGGCACCCGGCGTTGAGCACTCGGCCGGTCTCCTCTATCCGTCCCTGCCCTACCCGCCGCGCCACCAGGGCCTGCACGCCGGCCGCCAGACCCAGCGCAGCCGCGAGTAACAGGAAGAACACTTGGCCTGCAATGCCGACGCCGGCCAGCGCCGCTGCACCGAGTTGGCCGACCATCAGGGTATCGACCACGGTCATGATGTTGGTGGCCACCGCACCGGCTATCAACGGCACTGCCAGGCCGGCGATCCGACGCAGGCGCGTGGGTTCGATGCGTATCGCCGCCGGCCAGTAACCGGGATCGAAGTTAGCTGTGGTCATGGTGGGACCGAGCATACTGCACGCAGCCGCATGCTGTCGCTGCACATCCCTCTAGGGGCCGTTGCCACGAATGTGCGATCAAAGTTCCCGATGCTGATCGAGATGGGCGCGGATTCGGGTCAGCAGTTCTATCAGTTGGGCCACCTCGGCCACGCTCAAGAGCCCCACCACATCGCTGAAACTGTCCCCCGCTGCCGCGATGGCGCGCGCCCGCGCCTGCTGGCCAGACGCCGTGATCGCAACTACTTTGGCACGTGCGTCATCGGGATTGGGGCTGATCGTGACAAACCCTTTATGGGCCAACTTGCCCAACGTGTTTGTCATCGCACCTTTGGTGACCTGAAACGCATCGGCCAGTTGTTTGGGCGACCGGGTTCCACCGAGGCGCACAAAGTTGTTGAGCACACTGAATTGAGAAAGTGTGAGACCGTCCGAGAGATTACGCTCGAAACGGGTCGCGCTGAGCTGATTGACGATGCCGATCTCGTTGAACATGCGGAACAGGTCGGCTTCGCTCGCCTGAGGCTGCACGGTGTTGGACGGTGGATCTTGGCTCATCGGTTCAGCCTAACATAGTTGAATATTAAACTTTAATAGTTTAACTTTAAACCAAATTCCAAGGCCCAATCAGTCACAGCGAAGGAGCTCATCCATGTATCGACCGATAACCTACGTCCTGATCCTCACCCTGCTCGGCGGTTGCGGCGGTCCGTTGCTTTGGTTTGCCGGTGGCAAGCTGGACGGGCTGGAACAGCCCTGGTCGGCCGCAGCGGTTCCCCCTGAGAGCCTGGTCATCCAACTCGAAACCCGGCCAGAAGAGCCCTACTCGGTGAACGTCAATGGCATCGTCATCGACGCGGCCTTATACGTCGATCCCGCACCGGAACGCAGTTGGTATCAATACATGGCGCAAGATGCCCGCGTGCGAGTGAAATGGAACGATACCGTATATGCCGCGCTCGCGGTCCCGGTGAGTGACCCCGAAGTACTGGCCAATTTCGAAGCCGACCGCAAAGTTCTGGTGTTCACACCCCGCTGATTCCACGGCAAACCTCTCGATTGGGTGGGCGTGTGTGAGCAATACCACCCACATCACAGAACGTGTCGGCGCCAGACCGTACAGTGCGAGCATGATAGAACTACTGTTAGCGGCTTCGTTGACCCTGGGGCTCAGCGAAAGCATTGAAACGCGGCTCCCAGAGGACCCGGGCATGATCTACACCGTAAGCTTCGCCTACGACGGTGTGAAAGTCGGCCTGGATTGGAAAAATCGCCAAGTGGTGCCCAACCGGGTCTGTCGCAAGGCTTCGCTCGCCCTGAAAGGCGATTGCCAGCAGGCTGCTCTGGAGTGGCTGAACGAGGAGTGCGCGTACTACGACGGCAAGGCCGGGCTCAACCGTGCTCAGCAGGACATGCAGGGTGCTGTCTGCCAAGGCGCAAAGTCGCTGCGTGAGTACATCGCGATCAGCCGCGTCGCTGACCGCTAAAGCCACAACATATCGGCCTGCGTTATCGATCGTAGCGCAGGTGCCGACGCGCGGTCGACAAATCGCACGCAGGCTCCGCGGCGAAAGTAAATGCCGCCAGGCGTTCGTAAAACAGCCTCATCTGCACCGGCTCACGCAACATCTGTTCGTCGCTAACCGTGTAGTCCAACTGCAACCGGGTACCTCCTTCCAGGACACGGTAACGTTCTATCAGCCGCTTAGCGGTTGACGAATCCACCCCCCGGGTAATCCCCCAGCGCTGTGGAGAAAAGTGCGTCGTCACCACTTCGTAGCCGCCATCCGGCAGAGCTCTGCCCACCGAACAACCCATCGATGAGGCCTCACATTCCCGCTCCTCCGTGCGCACCGAGCGTACGTCCGTGGCGTGCTCCATGGTCACGGCAAAGCCACTGCCAGCAGGCGCCCAACGCTGTGCGTAGGGCCATTCCAACATACGCGGCAGCCCACGAGATTGACAATCCAGCGAGGGATCGTCCTGTGGATCATACGCATCCAAAACAAGCTGCGCGGCGTCGGTGAGTGGTAAGTCCTCGGGGGCGTCGAATACGCCCACCAGGTTGGCACGCAGCGAGCGCACCACCCGCCAGGTACCGGCGAGTTCCATACTCGGGGTCGGTTGCAGGTTAGCGCCGATAGAACCGGCGCGCGGCTGGAACGAATAGTAAGTTTCGCCCGCAGACAAGGTGACCGACGTCAGCAGCGCAAATGGCACGTCGGGCACCAGGTTGGGCCAAGCGTCAACGGTGATGAAATCCCCCACCCGCACCGTATCCCGCCGCCACCCATTGCGCACCAACCCCGGAATGGAGTGTCCTTCGAACACCCACACGCCGCTGTAACCGGCCCGTGCTTCGAGACTCAGGTAATAGTGCGGATTGGTCCAAGCGACTTCTGTCACCCGCCCATACACAGATATGCTCGTGTCGAGGTCAAAGGCTGCGCGGGAATGGTGGGCTTTGGCGCTGCTGATCAAAAACCCAACGCAGAGAGCCACGAGGCAGAAGTTCACGCGCCCGCCGGGTTGCGGGCGAACGCTTGGGAGGAGGCTGAAATATGGAGGCTGGGGTCGGAATCGAACCGGCGTACACGGAGTTGCAGTCCGCTGCATAACCACTCTGCCACCCAGCCTTTAGGTAAGAGGGCGCGCATTCTAGCGGGAAAGACGCTGCAGGCAAAGTCACATTTTCCGCAGCGCCACGCGCCTTGGCATGCGGTGGTGGATAAAAAATCCTGTAGGAACGATGATCCTTGGTGACAAGTCGCACCGGTTGTATAGAATCCACCTCGCACCAAACAGCGACGCATAGATCGCTGACGGGCACGTCCCGCACTGCACGCGGGCCGAAAGACACCCGCGGCACAAATGCCGGGTTTTGCTAACTAGTGGGGAACACATGTCGCTGGCTGAAGTTTTTATGGTGGTCGGTTTCGCCCTGGCCGCGTATGCCGTCGTTTCCAATGACTCTATCCAGACCTTGGGCACCTTCCTCGCTTCGAACGCCAAACGCGCGTGGTGGCAACTGTGGATTTTCGCCTCGGGCATCCTGGTCGCCGTCCTCTGGTACGGCTGGATCGTTAATCAGGGTGACGCCTCATTCGGGCGTCTGACGGAATTTCCATTTCCTGAAAACGGCGTTAACTGGCTGCATGTGTTGGCGGCGTTCACCCTCCTGTTACTGACCCGGTACGGCATACCCGTCAGCACCACATTCCTGGTCCTGAGCGTCTTCGCTCCGAAAAACATCGAGAATATGCTGGTGAAGTCCGCTGTGGGCTACCTTGTGGCATTTGTGGTGGCCTTCGCCCTCTATATGCTGATCCGTCGCATTGTCGCCTACCTGATGGAGACTAAGACCGAGGATGCGCCGACCTACTGGTACGTGGTCCAGTGGGCGACCACCGCCTACCTCTGGGCCCAGTGGCTGATGCAGGATCTCGCCAACATCTTTGTATTCCTACCGCGCGAACTCTCGATCTCGTGGATGCTGTTCGGCACCACCCTGCTGGTCGCCATGCAAGGACTGATTTTCTATCAACGCGGGGGGGTGATACAGAAGATTGTCACCTCCAAGGCCAATACCGACGACATTCGCTCGGCCGCGATCATCAACTTTGCCTACGGCACGATCCTGTTGATCTTCCGGGAATGGTCCAATATGCCGATGAGCACAACCTGGGTATTTCTCGGACTTCTAGCGGGACGGGAACTGGCGATCGCACTCCAGATACAAGACCGCACGGTCGCCTCTGCGGGAAGACTCATCGGCAGCGATGCCGGTAAGGCCGCCATTGGCCTCGCGGTCAGTGTGGCGATCGCGATGGCGGGTGTTTATCTGGGCATGTAACTCAGACTGCGGAGATTGTCGCGTCCATAAAAAAGCCCTCACATGTAGGGGCTTTTTGTTTGCGCTGTCTTTGTTTGGTGGGACTTAGCGCCGTCTTTGTTTGCGCTCACTTTGTGTACGCCGAATCTATTTGCGCCGTCCTTCTTCGCGGCGTGTTTGGTTACGCCACATTCGGGTGCGCCATATGAGCGCGACGACCTTGTTAGGTCAGCTCGCGATCAGTCTCGATAGGCAGCAAGCACGTATCCGCGGTTGTTCATGCACGACTTGTACGCTTTGAATTGCACCGAATTCGGGTCCAGTTGAACACCTTCGATATTGGCTTGGACCTGGCAGGTGGCGTGATCGTTGCGATACTGCACCTCGTCGGCGGCAACGGTGGAATCCCACCTGTGGGTGGGCGCGCCTGCGGTCGTACAGCCCGCTAGGCCAACACCGAAGACAGTCAGGATGATTCCGGTTTTGATGCTTCGAACCAGCGTTACTTTCACTTCAAACTACTCCAAACTCCGTTTTGTGCACCTAGTCCGTGCTATTTACCGAGACTGTCGCCCCTTTGGCATCGCTTACTACGCTAAGGGTTAGCTGGCGATGGGCGACTGCGAAGCTCTCGATTTCTGCGGTTTTCACTTTTTCGCTCGTGTTACCGCTTCGAAAGAACTGCCGCTCCGGGGATCACACAAATATTACAGTTTTATGACAGCCGTTAAATCTACGCCCTTATTCCGAAAATTTCAAGATTAAGATAATTTTTCCTATGGATATTTTTTCCTATTGGCTACCATTGCAGGAGACCGGACCTGCCAACCGGCAAGAAATAGAACAACACAACAATAAACGACATGAAGAAGTATCCCCCCAGCGCTGAGGAACTGCGCGAGTGGATGGACCGCAAAGGCCTGTCCAACAAAGACGTTGCCAAAGCGCTGCGCTTATCCGACGGTCGTGTGGTCCGCTTCTGGACGTCCAAGAAAGACCCACGCCCGATTCCCTACCCCAGCTGGTACACCTTGCGCCATAAGTTCGGCAAATAAGCGTCGGCGACGTCTCTGAGGGTGGATAAGCGCCCGAATGGGCGCGATCAACGACCGGCCTGTAGCCCCGCTTTGAGCGCCGGCCAGGCGGCACGCAGGTAGAGGGTCATCGACCATAGGGTCATAAAAGCAGCCACGTAGAGCAGCACATAGGCTGCCAGCACAAAGGGTGAGTCCATATCTGGGACCTGGGCCAGCAGCACAGCGATGGCGATCATCTGGATGGTGGTCTTGACCTTGCCCAAGGTGTTGACCGCGATCATGTGGGAGTGATTCATCTCGGCCATCCACTCACGCAGCGCACTGATCACAATCTCTCGGCCGACGATGACCAGTCCGGGTACCGTCAACCAGACGTTCCCATGGTGGGCC
>JBCCHL010000210.1:0-6602 GCA_039028775.1 Pseudomonadota bacterium
AACAACGGGAGATTCTTGTGGAAGAACCATTAACTCAACTCAGTTACTCAGTAGACACGCTCTACTTCCTCATCATGGGCGTGCTTGTCATGTTTATGGCCCCGGGTTTCGCCATGCTCGAAGCGGGTATGGTGAGAGCCAAAAACACGTCAGAAATTTTGACCAAGAACGTGGCGCTGTTCGCCATCGCTTCGATCATGTACCTGCTCATCGGTTACAGCATTATGTATCCGGGTGCGGGTGAAGGTTCCTGGATTCCGATTTTCGGTTTCCTGATCGGTACCGAAAACACTGTCGCCGATACCCTGGCCTCGGGCGGTGACACCTACTACTCCGGCCGTTCGGACTTTTTCTTCCAGGTGGTGTTTGTTGCTACCGCGATGTCGATTGTCTCCGGTGCGGTCGCCGAGCGCATGAAGCTCTGGGCGTTCCTCGCGTTCGCAGTCGTCATGACCGGCTTTATCTATCCGATCCAAGGTTTCTGGAAGTGGGGTGGCGGTGCGCTCGACGCAGCGGGCTTCCTCGACTTTGCCGGGTCTGGTGTTGTCCACATGTGTGGTGCGGCGGCCGCGCTGGCGGGTGTCATTCTGCTCGGCCCGCGCCTCGGTAAGTACGGTGCCAACGGCGAGATCACGCCGATCCCGGGTGCCAACATGCCGCTGGCGACTCTCGGTATGTTTATCCTCTGGTTCGGCTGGTTTGGCTTCAATGGCGGCTCTGAGCTGAAGGTGTCCAATATCGATGAAGCCAATGCGGTTGCGCAGGTCTTCGTTAACACCAATACCGCTGCGGCGGGGGGTCTACTGGCTGCTCTGGTGCTTGCTCGCATCATGTTCGGTAAGGCCGACCTGACCATGGCCCTAAACGGCGCATTGGCGGGTCTGGTATCGATTACCGCAGAGCCTCTGACCGGTTCTAACCTGGCATCGCTGTTGGTCGGCGCGGTCGGTGGCGTGATTGTGGTGTTCTCCATCGTCACACTCGACAAGCTGAAGATCGACGATCCGGTGGGTGCGATCTCGGTTCACGGTACCTGTGGCATCTGGGGTCTGCTCGCGGTCTGCTTTACCAATGGTGATGCAACCATCGGCGCTCAGCTGATGGGCATCGTGGTCATCTTCGCATGGACGTTTATCGCCAGCTTCATCGTGTGGTACATCATCAAGATGATCATGGGGATCCGTATCTCCGAAGAAGAAGAGTATGCCGGTGCAGACGCTTCCGAAACGGGCATAGAAGCCTACCCCGAGTTTTCCCGCTAAAACTCACGGCGTTTGGATCCGCGCAGCGCGGATGCAAACCACTGATAGAACGCGGCCATTCATGGCCGCGTTTTTTTTTTGCTCAATTCCTGGCGCGATCCTGAATCTGTTCTATAACTGGTAGGGAAAAATTTCGGAACACGACCAGATGCAGAGCAATACCAACCATGACGCCGACAGCTATACACCGAAGTCCAGGGCTTGCGATCGCAGTAAACTGGCAGACGATGTGGAGGCATTCCTGGCCGAGGGCGGCGAAGTAAAAGAAATCCCCAAGGGTGAACGCGCCGATCCGCCGCGCAAACCCGAGAACAATTACGGCCGCGGATCCATCTGAGTTGGCGCCCCGCAGGACGGGGCGGGCAGGCAGGTTTCGGTTGCAATCTCGGTGGCTGCAATGGGGATCGATTGTGGCTTGGGCTATAATGCGTTGCTTGCGATATCGAAATTGGAAACATGCACTACCTAAGCACGCGTGGCGACACCCGTGGCCTCAGCTTTGTTGATAGCCTGCTGACCGGCCTGGCCCCGGATGGGGGTTTGTTGATCCCGGAGCAGATTCCCGCCGTAGGAGACGAGATTGACAGCTTGCGTGGTCTCGACTTTGTGGCTTTTGCCAAACGCGTATTGCCCTTGTTCGCTGACGATATCGAAACGTCGACCCTGCATACATTGATCGACAACGCCTACGGGACCTTCGCCTCGCCGGACGTGATCGAGATTCGTGAACTGTGCGATGTGGCGGTCGTAGAGCTGTTCCACGGCCCCACCCTGGCTTTCAAGGACGTGGCTCTGCAGCTTCTCGGGCAGCTCTTTGCCCATGTGCTCGCCCAACGGGGTGAGCGCCTCAATATTCTCGGCGCGACCAGCGGCGACACCGGCAGTGCCGCGATCGCCGGGGTACGCGGCCAGGACAATGTGGATATATTCATCCTCTATCCCAACCACCGGGTCAGCCGGCTGCAGGAACTGCAGATGACAACGGTGCCGGATTCGAATGTCCACTGCGTGGCGGTCGAAGGTAGCTTTGATGACTGCCAGAACCTGATGAAAGAGACGTTCGGCGATCTCGCATTCAAACAACAGTACCAGCTCGGTGCGGTCAACTCGGTGAACTGGGCGCGCATCATGGCCCAGGTGATCTACTACGGGTGGGTGTCCTTGCGCGGCGTAACGCCGGTGAGTTTCTGTGTCCCGACCGGGAATTTCGGCAACGTATTCGCTGGTTATTTTGCCAAATGGATGGGTTTCCCCATCGACTCTCTGATCGTCGCGACCAATGACAACGACATCCTGGCACGCTTCTTCAACGATGGAACCTACGCGCGCGGCAGCGTCCACCATACCTTGACCCCGGCCATGGATATCCAGATAGCCAGCAACTTTGAGCGCTATCTCTACTTCCTGCTTAACAAGGATACAGACAAACTCAAAGCGCTGATGCAGGAGTTTGCCGCGACCGGATCCACCCAGCTCGCCCAGATCAGCTACGGCGATGATTTTCTGGCCACCGCCGTGGATCGCGATGCAACGTTGGAAGCGATCCGCTCGGTACATGCCCAAAGCGGCTACGTCCTCGATCCCCATACCGCCGTGGGTGTCGCCGCCGCCCGTCGTCTGGCGGGTTCCGTGGCGGGCCCCCTCTACTGTATGGCGACCGCGCATCCCGCCAAGTTTCCTGAAGCGGTCGCTGCCGCGTTACCCGAGGTCAGCGCGACCCATCCCGCGTTGGATGCGCTGGTAGGCATGAGCGAGCGCAAGCAGGTGATTCCCGCAGATATCAAAGCGGTGAAGGCCGTCATTACCAAAGGTCTGGCGCGTGCCTAGAACGCCGCGATCTGCTCGATGGCCTCGGGCAGCTGTGCTAGCGCGGTGATCTCGCGGGTAGGGATGGCACTATCCTCTATCGACGCTGCGCGCAGGTTCACCCACACGGTGTGCATGCCGACCCGTGCCGCGCCGTCGATGTCATCGATCGGATTGTCTCCGATGTGGATCGCCTCCGATGCGGTCACGTCATATGCGCTCAACGCTGCCTCGAACATATCCGGGCTGGGCTTGCTCGCGCCGACGTCGGCCGAGCTGTATGCATCGCGGAAGTAGGCCGAGAGTCCGGTGCGCTCTATGTCCGCGTTGCCGTTGGTGAGGGCGACCAGGGAATAGCTCTGCGCCAGCCGCGCCAGCACGTCCAGTGCATCCGGAAAGAACTCCACTTTGTTGCGCCCGGTAAAAAACACGGCAAACGCGTCCTGCGCGTGCTGCATCGCGGTGTCCGCATCAAAGCCGGCGGCGCGCATGACCAGATTCAGCACCTGGATGCGCATGAAGCTCAGATCGTGTCGCTTGGCGGGGAATTGTTCGATGACCTCCTGGCGGAACCGAGCGGTATTCTCCTGGGTATAGTGATCTAGAACAGCGGGGACGTTGCTGTGCATCCAGCTGCGCATATCCGCTTCGGCGGCGATGATGACTTTGTCGACATCCCACAGAGTGTTGTCGAGATCGAACGTGAGCAGTTGGATATCAGTCATGTTTGTCCCCCTCGTGCGTATCGATGCCCGCTCGGGGATGCGCAGCATCGTAGACCTTGGCCAGGCGCTGGAAGTCGAGGTGGGTGTAGATCTGGGTGGTTGCGATGTCCGCGTGTCCGAGCAATTCCTGAATAGCACGTAGATCGCCGGACGATTCGAGCATGTGGGTCGCAAAGCTGTGCCGCAGCATATGGGGGTGCAGCTTACGATCGGCGAGCTGTCTTTCGGCCCTTTGTTTGAGGCGCTGTTGAACGGTGCGCGGACTGATGCGATTGCTGCCTCGCCCGGTGAACAATGGCATATCGGGTTCGGGCTGTGGATGTAGATGTAGCCAGCTGCTCAGTGCGTCCACGCAATATCTGCCGAGCGGTGCGTAGCGCTCCTTGTTACCCTTGCCGAGCACGCGGGCTTGCCCACGCTGTAGGTCGAGGTCCCTGACGTTCATGCCCACCAGTTCCGCGAGGCGCAACCCCGCGCCGTAGAACAATTCGAGGATCGCGGTATCGCGCGCTTCGAGCGGCGCCTGGGTGGCCTCCGCATCTGTTTCAGGTGACGCGAACAGCCGGGCCGCCTGGTCGGTGTCCAAGACGTTGGGCAGTTTGGATTTGGCCTTGGGGGTACGGACGTGGGTGGCCGGATTGGCACTCAGGTGTTTGCTCGCGATGGCGAAGTCAAACAAGCTGCGCACGGCCGAAACGGCACGCTGGATCGATCTGGCGCTCAGGCCGTCTCGGCGCAGGATTCCCACGTAGTGTGTAATGTCATGATTGGTGCATGCCAGGAAGTCCGGGAAGTGTCTGCAGAAGCGTTCGAGATCGCGGCGGTATGCGCGCAATGTGTGCGGCGAGTAGCGCCGTTCGACCTGCAGGTATTGCAGGTAGTCGTCCAATAACGGGGGCGACCCGGGTCCGGGATGTTGGTCTGCGTCCGGCATGCGCTCAAGCCTCGCGGGCCATACTCCGCATCGTCAGTTGACTTGTGCTTGCCTTCATAGGCGCTTGAGGACCTTGGTCAATACATCGGCGATATAGGTCACGAACAGCGTGTCCATCTGCCCAGAGAAGTGATTGGCATCGCGCGAGCCGATCGCGAGCAGGCCGGGATCGTCGGTGACGAACAAGGGCAGTAACACAGCGCTTCCCGATGCACCGTGCTCCCCGAGCGGGAAAATCTGCTGCAACTCATCGGCCCGCAACGAGGTACAGACCGGCTGGGTGCCGCGCAACAGCTGGTTGAACGGAATTTTGTCGTGGCTTGCGATGTGATCCAGGCTGCATTGCATGTGGTTCAGGTGAGCGCAGACGAAGTCTGCATCGAAGTCCACCAGTATATGGGTGGCAAGCACCTCGTTGAGCTCTTGCAAAGATTGGCACTCAAGCAACGCCAGGGTCATCACCCGCGTCTTGCGGAACAGCTCCTCATTGGCATTGGCGGTGGTGAGGAGTTCGTTCAGGCGGCGGCGGGTCTCGACGTTGCGTTCCCTCAGGATCGCAACCTGGCGTTCGACCAGGGAGATGCTGGAGCCGGATTCGTGAGGCAATTGCAGTTCGGTCAACAGCGATTTATTGCGCAGGAAAAAGTCGGGATTATTGCGCAGATAGGAGATGATCGTTGCTTCGTCGCGCAGATCGATATCCGGTTCTCCTGCCGCTTGTGCATTCTTGTCAGCCATTGGCAACTCTCTTCAGTTTCGCCTGTAAAATCGCCCCGGGTCGGCGCCTGTGGTGGATCACCCGATAGGCAGCTTTCCCTCGTAGACCAGGGTGCCATTGCCCGTCATTGTAACGGGCGCGGCTGGGTCAGACCATGTGATTCGCAGTTTGCCGCCGGGTAGTGACACCTTGGCGCGGGGGTTGAGACGGTCGGTCAATCGCCCGGCGACGACCGCTGCGCATGCGCCCGTGCCGCAGGCCTGGGTTTCGCCAACGCCGCGCTCGAAAACGCGCAGCCGGACAAACTGTTTGTCGACCACTTGGCAGAAACCCACGTTGACACCCTCGGGGAACGCCGGGTGTCGGGTGAGGTTCGCTCCGAGGTTGGCCACATCCAGAGAAAGGACATCGGGCGCAAAGATGACGGCATGCGGATTTCCCATCGATACTGGGATGATGTCAAAACTCTGCTCCAGCCCATCGATGTGGGTGGTCAGACGGTAGTGGTGTTCGTCGATCTGTTCCGCCTGGGCGGGATCAAAGGGGATGCTTTCGTGTTGCAAGACCGGTTCGGTCATCCGCGTTTCGATCTGTTCCGCGCTGACGTAGCAGGTCTGCAGGTACCCGCCCGCTGACTGCCAAATCAAGTCGGACTTGCTCAGCAGCCCCAGATGCTGCACTAACAGAGCGACACACCGGGTGCCATTGCCGCACTGCTCGGCGGAACTCCCATCCGCGTTATAGATGGTATAAGTGAAATCGGCGTCTTCGGCGGTGGGTGGTTCGATCAGCAACAACTGATCGAAGCCGATGCCGGTGTTGCGATCGCCCCATGCCCGTATCTGCTCCGGGGTGACGTCGACGTTCTGGCTGATCGCATCAAACACCATGAAGTCGTTGCCGAGGCTGTGCATCTTGTGAAACGTTACCGTGCGCTGACCCATGGGGACGTTCCTCAGGCTTCGTGGGCGGGGAAATTTGTCCGCATGGCGTCCAGCTCCAGCCGCATCTGATCTTCGATGGTCTCACGACGGCGGATGAGATGGAAATCATCGTGCTCCACGAGGACTTCACAGGCGCGGTTGCGACTGTTGTAGTTTGATGCCTGGACCATGCCATAAGCGCCGGCGCCCATGATCGCCAGCAGGCTGGCCTCC
>JBCCHL010000211.1:0-6579 GCA_039028775.1 Pseudomonadota bacterium
ATCCATGGCGGCGCTGTAGTCCCAGTTATCGCCGGGCACGGTCTGGTAGTACCACTTCATGTGGCCGCTCTCGACATCCACCGCGACAATCGCGGTCAGGAACAGATCGTCCCCGCCGCCCGAGCGTATCTGTCGCGGCCAAGGGGCACCGTTGCCGACGCCGATGTAGAGCGTGTGGAACTCCTCGTCATAGACCAGCGAGTTCCAAGCCGTGCCCCCGCCGCCGTACTTCCACCATTCCCCGCCCCAAGTTTTGGCCGCCAGTTCCATGGCCGGGTGTTCGAACGGTTTGGAGGGATCTCCGGGGACCAGATAGAAACGCCAGGCGACTTCGCCGGTCTCGGCGTCATAGGCGGTGACATAACCCCGGCGGTGGCCGGTCTCCGAGCTGCCGTTACCGATAAAAATCTTGCCCGCTGCAGCCCGCGGGGCACCGGTGATGTTGAACCGACCCAGAGCCGATTCGTGGTAGGTATCGACGTCCCAGAGCGCCGCTCCGGTCGCCGCATCGATCGCGAGCAACCGCCCGTCGAAAGTGGCGACGTAGACCTTGCCGCGATAAACCGCCACCCCACGATTGACCACTCCTCCGCAGCAGGAGAGCTTTACGTATTGCCGGTCGGTCTTGGGGTCGAAGCGCCACAGCTGTGCACCGGTCGCCGCGTCGAGGGCATAGACCACACTCCAGCCGTTGGTCACATACATCACGCCATCGACCACCAGCGGCGTCCCCTGCATGCGCTCACGGGAACCCCCCAGCGGTTTACTCCAGGCGAGACCGAGGCGGGAAACGTTTTGTGGGGTGATCTGAGTGAGCGGTGAAAAGCGTTGCTCGCGATAGTCCTGGCCATAACTCAACCAGCTGCCAGGTTCTGCGGTCACGGCTTCGACAATGCGCTGATCGTCCACCTCACCCGCGCCCACGGCAGCTTCCGGAACCTGCTCGGGCACACGCTCACAACCTGCGAGCAACCCGCAGACCAGCGCCAGCAACAGCCTCTTCATGGCATCTCCCCCCTATTCTCCCCATCCGAAGCTTACCCCATGCGGACGACGCGGAGCCACAACCACCAGCAGCGGAGTGCGTTGCACCGTTCACGGCCAGGCCGCGTCCGCCGCCCATAGCGCTCGCACATTCCGTCGCGCTCTCGAATTGACGTTGAACGGTCGCAAAGGCGCGATAACGGCGCTAAAGTCCCAGCTCGCACCTTGAGCATCTTGCAGATCGATCCCAGCACACTCTTTCGGGTCACCATCCGCGGCACCATCGCCGTGGTTTTCATCGGCATCGCCACCGCGTCGGTCCTGCTGTCGATCGCAATCGAACACAATCCCCAGGCCGAGTTTCACAACCCGGAGGGCATCCGCTGGGGCAACCTGGCACCCCTTGGCATCCTCGGATTCTTGCTGGGATGCAGCGGTGGCTTTACGTTGTACTTCTGCGTGAACCTGCTGCGCTGGTGGGCCAGCAGGGGCAAAAGCAAGTGAGGCTGTCAGCGGGCCTTGAGAATCTCTTCGATCACCTGCTCGAGCGTGGCGTGGGGCAGTTCCTTAAGCGCGGCCATCGCCGCATAGAGATCGCCGGCGCCTTCGTGAAACTGTGAGGGCAGGTCAGCGTCCGCAAACGTTGTCGCGATCTCGCGCATCTCACCTTCAAACCGCCAGGCCTTGCGCGACGTGCCGTTGGCGGCTTTGTCACTCCGATCGCGCAGCCCAGGCTGCGACAACGCCCATTCCTGATACAACTCATCGCGGACGCCACCCGCGGCGGCCAACGCATTCACCGCGAGCAACAGCGCGCTGATGCCTTTGGTGTAGGCCGCATAAGTCATCTTCAACATGGACGCGCGGGTGGCCCCCGCGCCGATGCTGATCGCCTCCAGAGGGCCTGCCGTAAACCAACCGGCGACCTGTTCCGCCAGTTCGCCGGACAGATAGAGCCGGGTGGTTCCAGGCTTGAGCGAGGGCGGTCCGATAATGCCGCCGTCGACGTAGCGATCGCCCACAACCCGCGCTATGGCCGCGGCGGTGACCGGGGCAACCGCATTGGCATCGACGTAAATCCCCGCAAAACCCGCCTCGACCACCGCTTCGGCTTGGACAAGCGCCGCAGCGGGTGGACAGATCGCAATCACGGCGTTGAACTCCCGCAAATCGGCCATCCCCCCAAGCGACACCCAATCCTGCGCCCGCTCGAACGTGGCCGCGGAGCGACCCTCGGGTAACCAGCACACCTCGTGACCCGAGGCGCGCAGCGTCTGCCCCACGCTCACGCCCATCTCGCCGGGATGCAGGAGTGCGATACGCACGCGGCTAGTTCCGATAGTCGAGGGGCGGGCTGCGATCCCCGAGCAGGGCTGCGTACTTGAAGTCACTCCCCCGCGCCTGGACCATCTCTTTGTAGGCGCCTCTGATCACATCCGGGCTGGTAAACAGATCGCTGCCGGTCTTGGCCAGAACCTGGGCGGCGAGAAACATACCTTTGTGGCCAATGCTCATGCCGCCCGCGGCCACCGCCTGCCAGGAGTGGGCCGGCGTGCCGGGTACCCAGGTGGCGGTGGTAAAGCCGACGGTCGGCACCAGCCAGCTCACATCACCCACGTCCGTGGAACCCATGGTCTGGCGAAATCGAAACGGTTGCACCCGGGTCTCAGTACCCATCGGTGCGGTCGGATTCAGCAGCGTGGCGCGCAGCTTGCGGGCAAACTCCGCCTCTGCGGGCGTGTACTGCACGCCCCCGAGCGCACGCATGTTGCTGTCCACCAGTTTGGCCAGGGTGTGGTTGGGAAGTACTGGATAGTTGCCGTGCATCACTTCGATGTCGACTTCCGTCTGGGTGCCTTGCGCGGCAGCTCTGGCGATGCTTGAAACCCGCTCGAACAACTCGACCACCATCTCCGACCGGGGGTGTCGCACGTAGTAGTACACCTGAGCATCTTCCGGAACGATATTCGGCGCATCCCCGCCGTCGGTGATGACATAGTGAATACGGCTGGTCTGAGGGATGTGCTCCCGCATCAGGTTAACCATGTAGTTCATCGCCTCTACCCCGTCGAGCGCAGAACGCCCCTTATCCGGCGCTGAAGCGGCATGTGCCGCCTTGCCGGTGAAGGTAAAGCGGCCGCTCTTGTTGGAGGTGGTGGTCGAGGGTGAGGCGGAGTTGGCATGACCAGGGTGCCAGTGCAACACCACGTCCACGTCTTTAAACAGTCCCTCCCGGGCCATATATACCTTGCCGGAGCCGCCCTCCTCCGCGGGGGTTCCGAAGACCTTGATCCGGCCCTTGGTACCGCTGCTGAGTAACCAGTCGGCCAACGCCACACCCGCCGCAGCGGAGGCTGCCCCGAACAAGTGGTGGCCGCAGGCGTGTCCCGCACCACCCGGCACCCTGGGGCTGCGATCCGCCGTGGCCGCCTGGCTCAAGCCGGGCAACGCATCAAACTCGGCGAGGATGCCGATGGTTGGACCGCCGCGGGTACCGGCGGTTGCGACAAACGCCGTGGGAATATCCGCCACCCCGGATTCGACTTTGAATCCCGCGTCGCGCAGATAAGCCTGCAAGAGGGTACTGGACTCGGTCTCCTGATAGCCGAGCTCAGCCAGTTCCCAAATCTGGTCGGCCAGGCTCACCGCCGCATCGCGCTGTTGCGCCACCGCGTCCAAAACCGCATCCTGTCCCTGCACCGCGGCCAACGGCGCGAGGCAGCCGCACACCACCCAGAGCCGAAACTGCAACCTCATACGCTTGCTCAAGCCTGATCTCCTCTTGCGCGCTCGAATCGAGTTCCAGTGTAGCAGGATAGGGGGTTCAGTTTCCGTTCAGGGTTTGTCGGACAACATGAGGCTTCAAACTCCCCGGAGCAACACAGCTGGAGTGTCATATGCGCGCAGAGACGATTAACAAAACGAGTAAAACTGGTGCTGAGAAAGTCGGTGCTGGGAAATACGCCGGACGCCTCCTCGGACGCCCGATCGGTGTACGGCGCGGTGCTCTGGTCTTATTGATGAGCCTGCCGCTCGCGTTCAGCGCATTTGCGATGGGGCCGACGGGTCTGCCGGTCAAAAAGATTCCCTTCGCCTCTTCCATCGACAGCTGGCACGCGGTGGATCCCAAACACGTGGTTGTGAACCTCAGCCCGACCAAGAGCTACCTCCTGACCTTGCGGCGCGACTGTCCGGCGCTGCGCAACAACGCCGATCTGGGCGTCACTGCGTCCAACAACACCATCTACGCAGGTTTTGATGCGGTGACCGTCAACGGGCGCAGTTGCACCATCCAGCGGATCAACAAGCTGAGTCAGGCGGAACGCAGGGCATTGATCGAGACCTAGCCGGTAGGTCGCGCACCGGCCGCCGGACGGCCGGCGGCGGACTGTGTACCGTCTAGGTCGGCAGGAAATGCACCGGATAGGTAATGGTGGTCGTGCGCACATCGCGTTGTCCGAAGTCGAACAAACGCACCCGGTTCACAATCTTATCCACCATCTTCTGATCGGAGATCTCCGAAGACAGCACCTTACACTCCATAACCCGTCCTTCCGGTGAGATCACCAATTCCAGGACCACCTGGCCCTGCAGCGCGGGATTGGTGCGCAGCGTGCGGTTGTAGATGGCAAAGATGGCACCTTTGTTGGTGTCGAACACACGGCGTATGTCTTCGATGCTGCGGCTGCGGGTATCCACCTGCCGTTGCTTTCGCACCCCGCCCGTTCCCGCAGCATCCTCAGGTGCTTCCACCTTGGTCGTCGCGCGCCCGGACAGCGCCACACCACCGGTCTCCCGAGAGAGCGCCGCCACGTTTACACCGCTCGAGCGGGTGGCGTGCTTGGAGGTGAGAATCGATCGATCAACGGTCGCCGCCTGACCTGCGCCGCGTTGGATTGCAGCAGTGTCCTGCAATGCTGAAGTGTCCACCGCTTCACGCATATCGGCGAACGCGTCTTTGAAGGCCAACAGGCCGGAGACCGCCGCCTTCTCTTTGGCATCGGCGACCTTCGGTTCGGCTTTGGTCACTTTCTCTTCGACCGGCTCCGGTTCGGGCTTGGGAGGCTCTTTCTGCTCCACCTCTTTCGGCGGTGGCGGTGGTGGTACTTTCGGCTTGGGTTTCTCCAGCACGATGCGCGCGAGCTGCGGGGGCAGTTCTTCCAGTTCCTCCCGCTCTACCTCGGGCAACACCAGAAATGGCATGATCGCACCGAAGATCAGCACCAGGCTAACCGTGGTACTCAACCAGCGACGAAACTTACGCCGATCATCGCTCTGGTTTTCCCAGGGCAACGCAAAGTCTTTAACGTGCAGCACCATGACGCTCACGATGCACCTCCCGCCGCAGAACCAACGGCCGCGGTCTGAGCCGGGTCCCCGAGCAGCTCTTCCGGCGTCGTCGGCCCGTTGATCTTGTTCACCGCCAGGCTCACACGCGCAAAGTCGGTGGTCTGACAGGTATAGAGAATACGTTTCAACAGCCAGTAAGGTACGGCCTTGTCACCCATCACGGTGATCTCAAAGCCCCCTTCTGGCATCTCGGTGCGTCTACTCGCTTGATACTCCAGTTCGGTCTGCAGGCCGTCGATCACCGGTTGCTCGTCGCCGGTCAGGTCCGCAATGCGCGCCACAGCCCGGCCTTGGACGATAATATCACTCGCGCCGACCGATACCACAATGTTGTTCTGCGGCTGCTGCTCTGAATTGGAATCCGGCAGCTTGATGTCGGAACTCGTCTGTAACACCTCAACTTCGGACGAATTCACCATGAGGAAGAACACCAGAATGGTAAAGATGTCCATCAACGACACCAGGTTCAGCCCCGCGGTTTTCTTACCACCACGTGCGCGGCGGCGATGGGCGGCCAATCTGCTCACGACTGCCCTCCCCGCGCGGCGCCGGCCGCGGCTATGTCAGCATCCGGCGTCACCGTATCACCCAGGGAGATGACCGGGAAAAGTTCCGCCTGGACCACCGACATGGCCTGCACGGTCGGATAGCTGCGGACTCGGTCCATCACGGATACCACGGTCTGATAGTCGGTTTGCTCCTCCAGCAGGATGGTGATGTCTTCCTTCTGCGGCATCCGCCGCTTGAGCTCCTGCATCACCAGCGAGAGTTGCTCGAAGTCGTGTTGACCTTCGGCCGTGAGCGGCAGGCTCTTGATCGCACCTCCCCGACCATCGCCGACGACCAGACGGTCGTCATAAACCGCCACTTCCAGGTGAACAGCCTCGGGGTCGAATTCTCCCGCAGCCGCCTCACCCGCCGGGAAGTTCAGCTCGATCACAGTGGTGTGGGTAAACACCATCGACAACAACAGCACTGGGACCAGCACGATCATGAGATTCATGAACGGTGTGACATCCAGATCAGCCGCCTCGGTGTGTTTCTGTCGCCTTTTACGTACGCGATCCATGTCTTATGTTCGCCCTTTTAAGTGTGTCTGGTTACGCGGTTGCCGGTTTGGCTGCGGGCTTGGACTTGGGCCTCCCTACCGGTGCACCTTCACCACCGCCTTCGAGCAAGTTGACAAACTTCACCACGGCAATCTCCAGAGACTCGATGATCGCACCTGAGTCAAGAGAAGATCAT